>JBGATZ010000054.1:0-15752 GCA_044228905.1 Cyclobacteriaceae bacterium
ATACGCGAAATTGGTAAGTACTATCTGATCAAAGAACAGATAAGTTAAAGGTAACGCAATCAATGCCGACAAAGTAAGCAATATCAGAAATCCCTTACTTAACAGATAAATCAGTGATCTTTCATTAGCACCCAATACTTTTCGAATGCTTATTTCTTTCAGGCGTGTTTCGGTAGTGAAGACTACCATTCCAAATAGTCCCATTGAAGCAATGCAGATGGCGAGGAATGAAATAAAGCCTATCACTTTTATCATTACCGAAAACTGACTGTAAGCCTGCTCAATCTGATCATCGTAGAATACCGCATCCAGGGGATGGACTTTGTCAATTTTCTTCCAGGCGGATTCGATAGCTGTCATTGTAGCGGGTAAATCAGAAGACTGAATCAACGCGTTGACAAATCCCCAGCGGTCATCTGTGTTGTATTGAAACATTGTGGGTTCAATTTTGCTTTCAGATGTACTGTAATGGAAATCTTTCAATACCCCGATGATCGTTAACTTCTTTCCGTCTACTGTCAGTACTTCACCCACCGCCTTGATCGGATCTTTTTCGGCCACATTAAACCGATGTAATACCTGCTCATTTACAATCACTTCACGTTCTTCTCCTTTTTTAGGATGGAGTGAAAAATTATTCCCTGCAATAAACGTGTGCTGATGGATAGGCAGATAGTATTCGTCTACCATGTTTGACCAAACAACTCCTGAGTCGATCGGATTTTGATATTTTACATGAGATCCTCTCAGGCTTCCCAGGTTAGTTACTATTCCGGAACGGGATATTTTTATTACCTCTGGAATTTCGCTTAGTTCCTTTATCAGTAAATCACTTTTGTTCCCCTGAACCTGGATATTCAGAATGTTCTTCGTTTGAAAGCCCAGATCGAGAGTTATAAAACTCCGGTACTGATTGTATCCGACAATGGTAGTGGTGATAAAAATTAATGATAAAGTGTATTGCAAAACAATCAACCCTTTTCTCATTGTGAGATGACGGAATATCTTGAGCGTGGTGGCGTCTTTTAATGCCTGAATGGTGTTAATGCGTGAGAAGAAAAGTGCAGGCAAAAACCCTGCAATAATGCCAACACCAACGGCCATAACAACAAAATAGATGATGATTTTGGGAGACAATGTAAGAGATACCAGTTCATCAATATGGGAATTCAGAGAGATGAATTGTATTCGCAAGAACAGAAATAACCCAAATGAAAATAAGAGCGCAAAAAGTGATATGATGACAGATTCTGAAATGAATTGGCCAAGTACATGACTTTTCAATGCTCCAATGATTTTCCGGATGCCCACTTCGCGTGACCTTCTTAATGAACGGGCAATGGATAAGTTTGTGTAATTGAAACATGCTGACAGGATAATGATTAACGCCATTCCAATTAATACATATACTACTAGGGGAATCATCGTGGGGCCAATGTCATTGTGAAGTTTTTTGCCT
Organism: Cyclobacteriaceae bacterium; assembly: GCA_044228905.1. Classification (GTDB taxonomy): domain Bacteria; phylum Bacteroidota; class Bacteroidia; order Cytophagales; family Cyclobacteriaceae; genus ELB16-189. Next base: position 1,460 of record JBGATZ010000054.1, read on the forward strand.
AGCGCAATTTGCTCCAAAGGTTGAAGTGAAAGAGTTATTTTTTTGTTTTCGAGATTTTTATTCTCTGATTTGCTGAGGTTGTCCAGATTGGTTTGCCATGCCTCCGGATTTGCACCTTCCGGAAACAGAACATAGACATAGTTAGACCAGACACTCGTCCAGGAAAGGAAATCGGGATCGGACTTAGGAATCAGGATTTCCGCTGTTGAAAAGGAAGCGAGTACTTCGAAGCGCATGTGTGAAAGTTTGGGAATGTCTTTCATTACACCCGTAATGGTGTAGTTGAGTGAATCGAATTTAAGTGTTTTGCCAAGTGCGTCTGTCGTTCCAAAAATTTTCTTAGCCGTCTTTTCTGTTAATACCAATGAATAAGGTTCTTTCAATGCAGTAGAAGCATTTCCCTGAACGAGAGGAAAAGTAAAGACCCTGAAGAACGAATCATCCGCCCATAACCCGTTAACGGGGATTACCTTTTCATCCGTGGTGGCATCACCAGAAAAATTATTTCTTAGCAGCGTCAGCTCTTCAATACCCGATAGCGTCTCTTTTAATTTTTTGCCGGTTAGTACAGAATTGGATGCAAGCTGAATAGGTTCTTCTTCCAGAAATTGATGGGTGGAGTTGACGCGATAAATTCTGTCTTTCTTTTCGTGAAAGTCATCATAGGAGGTCAGGTCTGCAACAATTGTAATCACAAGCAGTCCCACAGACATACTCACTGAAAGTCCGATTATGTTTATGGCGGAAAATAATTTGTTGCGAACAATACTGCGACTGGATGTTTTAATGTAGCTGCCGATCATAAGCCAGTGTATTAATAGGTTAATAAATTCGGGTTTGCGTACGGTATATATGCGGAAGAATTTAATGACGTCAATAATGTAAATAAGCTTTGCTTTATATCTGCCTTTACTCTGGATGTTGCGTTCAAAATATTCATTCAAATCACCTTGCAAATCTTCCAATAGTTCCGGTTTGCAGTACCAGGCGAGCAGATATTCGGCCCAACGTGGCGGGCAGATTTTTTTTTGACCTTCCATTATGCACGCTTTAATACTAGATCAGGTATTTTATCCCACAATTGATCGCGCATTTCTTTTGCTTTGATCAATGCTGATTTACCTGCGCTGGTCACGGAGTAATAGCGTTTCCGTTTTCCGCCACGGGTGTTGGTTGCCTCCCCCAATTTACTTTTCACCAGCCCTTTTTCTTCCAGACGATTGAGCACCGCATGCACTACTCCCAGTTTTGCCGAGCGTCCGGTAATCTTCTCAATCTCATCGCAGATACCTACGCTGTAGGCATCGTTGACCAGAGCAGCAATGGTCAATAAAACCAGTTCTTCAAATTCGCCCAGGTTTGTTCCCTTCATCAGATAAATGATTAATTACGTAAATGTATGTAAAATAGAAACGAAAAAGCAAATCAGATTATTATACAGGAATTTTTAGGGACAAGGCTTGAATGAGGTCTACGTTAAACGGATTTTTTGTTAAAAATGAGAACTCCGCTTACATCCTTCCGTAAACAGGACGTGTCTAATTGAAAATGCACATCAAATTAAATATGACTATGTATTATCTGATTCTTGCCGGGTTACTCTATATAGCTGGTTTTTATTTAATCTATCGGAAGTATAATAAGGCAAGCTAACATCAGCGTTGGGTAAGGTAAAAGAAAAAAGCGTCTTATGAAGGCTTCTCATAAGACGCTTTTTTGATTAATATCGGAATTATTTTTTTCTGGGGACAAGTTCATCACGATTAGCCGCCAGCCATGCAAAAGCTGCGGTCATTACAGCGTTATGTTTCAAATCGGCTTCAATTACTTTATCGAATACATCCATGCTGGTGTGGTGTGTACGTGAAGAATATTCGATTGGATCCTGAATGAATTGAAAACCGGGTAACCCGATTGCATCAAAGCCGACATGATCAGTAGCTCCCGTGTTGGCAAATGAAAGTGTATTCGCGCCCATCTTGTCAAATGGTTTCATCCATTCACGGAAGATGGCTCTTACATTTTCGTTATTCTGAAGGTAAACGCCACGGTATTTTCCTGTGCCATTATCCATGTTGAAATAAACGGAAAACTTAGCGGCTGCGGGCTTGAGTTGAATGGAATCGTATGGAGCAACTTTATCCAATCGCTCACCAAAAGTGCGTTTCACATAATTGCGAGAGCCAAGCAATCCCTGTTCTTCCCCTCCCCATAATCCAATTCTGATTGTTCTTCTTGGATTAATACCCAACGACTTAATAATTCGCATCGCTTCCATCATTACCGATGAGCCTGCCGCATTATCGGTAGCACCTGTTCCGGCATGCCAGGAATCAAGATGCGCCCCAATCATTACTATCTCATCTTTCAGATCAGTGCCGGGGATCTCAGCGATCACATTGAAGCCCGGAGCAACCGGAGTGAATTCAGTTTCCATAGTGAGTTCAAGCTTCACAGGTAATCCTTTTTGAAGCTGACGGACCATGCGATTGTAATGCTCATCTGCTACAATTACCTGCGGAAGTACTTGTGGTGCTTTTGCGCTCTGTGCGCGTTCTCTTTTATCGAATGGAACATTGGCAGGATAGGGGATAGTAGCGGCACTTACCAGTACAGTTCCATCTTCCAGGCGTGCAGCAGGGCTCGCTTCCAATATGGCTACGGCTCCTTCCTTTTGACAAAGTTCCCACTTCAGATAGGTGAGCTGCTGACCTTGCATCATTTGTTGCATACGTCTTGGATCAGATGGCGACTCCGCTCCGGCATTAGCCATAACTAACAAAGTAGAGTCACTGAAACGCGTTGCATCTGGTTTGAAACCCGGCTTCACAGGCACTGTTGCACTGAACAAAACGATTTTACCTTTCAGTTTGCCTTTATACTTATCCAGGTCTGCCTCTGTCTTAACATCCAGGTAAATGGCGTCTGCCTGTACCGTTCCTTTTACTCCGGGGGTCCATGCTTTAGGATAAGCAATGACAGGGAAGTAAACAGGACCAAGATTTTGTAAACTGAATTTTTTGAGAAACCATCCTTTGCCAAAGTCAACATCCCAGGTATCGAGGTGGGCATTGGTCAAACCCCACGAATCAAAAGTAGACTTGGCGTATTCAGCCGCTTTTTTATGTCCGGGCGAATTGGTCAGTCGTGGACCATGTACGTCAGTTAGCTGATTGATAATTTCAAGAACCTGGGAATGTTCCATTCCTTCCTTCTTGATTTTGTTAATGATAACTGTATCAACCTTCTCTGTCCTTTGGGCAAAAGAAGGAAGAACAATACTGCATGCCATGACCGACAATGCAATACGTAAATTTTTATTCATATTGGGCGGATTAGATTTTTTCAAAAGTACATGGAATAAATCCACGCTTTTTTACCGCTTATTTAAAATCCGGGAAGAGTTAATTCACTTTCTTTATGGTAAGACCCGCATGACCTTTGCCGTCTTTCACAAGTTGGTCAGGCGAAGTAGATGGATCGGGAGTCCAGTTGCCATCGATTATATATTTATAAACGTAGTCTCCCTTAGGAAGATCTATTTTACACACCCATCCGGAAGGAGTTTGTTTTAAAGCCGTTCCAAACATATTCCAGTTATTAAAATCACCAACAAGCTGAACTTCACGTGCAGTAGTGAATCCTTTCAATTCGAAAGTGGTATTCCCTTTCAGACTGGGAAGAGGTGAATTGAATTTTTTCCGTGGAAGCATTTCGTCTTGCTGAGCAACCTGAAGGGCGAGATAGGCGACATACACTGCATTGAATTTCAAATCGTTTTCAGGAACATATTCCATTACATCCATATTCGTATGATGAACTACTGACATGTAGTTTAGTGGATCCTGTATGAACTGAAAGGCAGGGATATTCTGATAATCGAAAAGTTCGTGATCAGTTTGGTTCGCATTTTGAAGAGTGAGCGTATTGTCACCATCAAAGGGTTCTAGTATATTTTTTAATACAGGCTTCACTTTGTCATTTCCCATCAGATAGATTCCTCTGATCTTTCCTGCTCCATTATCTAAATTGAAGTACGCTGAAATTTCTTGACTATTCCTGACAGGCAGTGCACTCTTGAGATCACCTATATTTTTTTCTACGTAAGAGGATGAACCTGCGAACACTTGCTCTTCGCCACCCCATAACGCCAGACGAATAGTATGTTTTGGCTTGGCTCCTGATGCCTTGATCAATCGCATTGCTTCCATCATCACTGCGCAACCCGATGCATTATCTACTGCACCTGTACCTGCATGCCAGCTGTCGAGATGTGCGCCAATCATGACTACTTCATTTTTCAAAATAGGATCGGAGCCCTCAATCTCTGCAATGAGGTTGACATTGTAATCAGGGCTGTAATAAAATTTGGTTTCGAGATTTATACTGAGTGTAGGTTTAATGTCCAGGTCTTTTAGCCTCATTAATCTTCCAAAATCTTCATTGGACATCGCAAACGATGATACAGGACGAATGTCATTCTCTTTAGTATAAGAAGGTACTTCTCCGTTTCCATCTGCATGTAAAATGCCATTGGGATAATCACTTGGCTCAATGAGCGCCAATACACCTTGCTCTTTACAAAAGGTGAAGAATTTTTCTTTTTCCTTTCTTCGTTGTTCCTGAAATTCAAAAACCGATTTGGTTGATCTCCGGCTATGGTAGCCGATCAGCAAATCATTCGGATCGGGATTGTCTTCGGCTTGCTTTAATAATTCGGGTGTTAATCTTTCTAAAGTTAGATTGAATGAATGTTGAGCGGGCCGGTAAGACTCACCGAGCAAAATGATTTTGCCCTTGAGCTGATCCTTCAAATAATAAATGGAATCGGAATTGTTAAGGTAAATGATTTCACCAGTGCCATGTCCTGAATCGGTGTAAGCAAGCGGATATACATTCAGCGTGGAATGTGTGGGTGATTCAAGAGATACATTGAAACGTATTACTTCCCATCCCCGATAATTTTTATCGAGGATTGTTTTTGTGTTTTTTGAATTTTCCACTCCTGAAGCTGCCGCTCAGCCCATACCACCGAATTGAAATAATTGGAAGTCCCCATCAAACGTGGTCCATACATGTCAGACAGGTAACTCACACTTCTCATCACCTGTGAATTGGATTCTGACTCCGTATGTAGTTTTTGTAAAAGATCAGCTTGTGAGAAGGAATAACTTTTGAATAATAGAATGAAGGAGAATGTGATCAGGTGTTTCATTTCTTTCCCGATAGAATCAAACCTTCTTTAGGTACCCATTTATCATACTCCATGTAAAAGGCTGCGTCTTTGGCAGCTTGTTCACCTCTCAATTTAGCAACTAAATGAAGCGCCCCATCAATACCAGCCGAAATTCCTGCTGTAGTAATCACTGTTCCGTTATCTACAAAGCGAACATCATTACGGACATCTACTTTGGGATAGTTCTTTTTTAAATTATCCAGGCTAAGATGGAAGGTGGTTGCTGTTTTGTTGTCGAGAATTCCTGCTTTCGCCAGAGCAAATGCACCAGTACATACGGAGAAAAAGTATTCCGTCTTTTTCTCTCTTGATTTTAACCAGGAGATTACTTTATCATCAAATCCGCTGCCCGCGTTTCCACCAAAGAAGGCAATGATATCAGAAGGGGGCGCGTCAGCAATACTGTAATCAGGAATTACTTTTAATATTCCCTGTGAGATGATCGGATCTTTGGTTTTGGAAACGGTGAATACTTTAAAGCCGGCATAGGCAAATACTTCCATAGGGCCAGCAAAATCAAGCACCTCAATTCCATCCTGAAGATAGAACGCAATGGTAACAGGTTTGCGGGATAGCTCTGCCTTACGGTCGGCTTTTGACATTTTTACTAATTCCATATTGCAGTGTGGGCACTTACCCGGTTTTTCGAAAGCGATTTCATCACATGCGTTATTACACAATTGACAGAAGTATGCCAGATCAGTTTCTTTTTTCGTTTGCGCAAATACCGATCCGACAAAAGACAACATTAGCAGTACACTTAGGATTTTCATTTTGATTTTTGTTTCCGTCAAAAGACGAAAAGAACAGAGAGACAAGGAAGGACAATCTTGCGCAGGATCAGGACATTAATTCGGCCTCGCCTACGTGCTTTTTGAGAAGTGTGCGAAGCTGGTTGGTGCTTTGGAGTCCGCAAGCTTTAGCAACTGTTTGCATTTTTTCGTTTTCGCGAATGAGACGCAATGCATGCTCTACGCGTAGTTTATCTACGTATTGACCTATTGTGATACCCGTAGTTTCTTTGAATAACCGGGTGAGGTTGCGCTCGCTGGTATGAATCAATTCTGCCAGTTGATCGGTAGTGTGCTTTTTATCAAGATGTTTGCTCAGCCATTCCTGTATGGTATGAATGCGATCCTCCAGGTGATTACGGTATTGGAGGAAAATGCTGAGCTGAGGATCCTCATGACTTCTTCTGAGATAGATAACCACTTCGCGTGCGATGGCAGCAGCGAAGCGAGTGCCATAGATTTCTTCCAGCAGGTATAACCCCAGATCAATACCCGAAGCAACACCTGCACTGGTATAAATTCGATCTTTTAAAACAAACAACCTGTTGGTAAGTACTTCCACTTTAGGATATCTTTCCTTTAGCCGATCCTGATACTTCCAGTGGGTAGTGGCTTGCTTTCCATTTAATAAACCCGACTCGGCCAGAAGAAATGCACCGGTACAAACGGAACAGATTCGCGCACCATTTTTGTATTGTGTATTCAACCATTGAAAATAAGGCTGAATGGATTTTAAGAAGACAGGATCATTCAGGTAATGCGATTCAATTCCCGGAATAAAAACAACATCACCGGCTTTCAGTTGAATATTTTCGTATGACTCCAGTTTTGCAAAAGCAAGTCCGCTGGTACTCGTTTCCTCTGATACATCAGTGTGTACAGAGATAAATTTCAAATTGATTTTGGCCCCGTAGTCGGAGGCTTCATAAAAGATATGAGCTGGCCCACTGATATCCAACAATTGAACCCGTGGTGGAATAACAAAAACAGCCCTGAGTAAGGGATGTTTTGGGAAACTGAATTTCTCCATGAGCACTAATGTAAGGAAAGATAACCAATAGAAAATTCCCGCTGATTCCGCGGATCTGCGCTGATTTTTTTATCTGCGAGTATCAGCGTTATCTTATCTGCGGGAAAAATTTACTTAATCATCGTAAACATTCTGCTCCAGCGAAGCTTGTGCAAAAGATCAGCTTCAGAGTCCATCGACAACCAGATGAATAATGGTTTGCCTACAATATGATCTTCGGGAACAAAACCCCAGTAACGTGAGTCCAGTGAATTGTGACGGTTATCTCCCATCATAAAATAGTAACCTTGTTTGAAGGTATATTCTTTCACTGCTTTTCCATCAATGAGCAGCTGGTTGTTGGTCAACTCTACATTTTTCAAATGCTCATAGCGCTTGATCGTTTCTCCATAGAATTGAAGCGTAGAATCATTGATTGCGATGGTCATGCCTTTTGCAGGTAGTACCAGCGGTCCGTAATTGTCCCCGTTCCATAAATTGCCTTTCGTAAGCGGAAAGATATTTGATTCAGGTCCATCGTGTGTAGTGTAGTCATCATTGATAGAAAGTATATAAGGCACTGACTTCATCTCTGTTGCCTGTTCACTGGTCAACAACATTTTATATAATGCCTGACCATCTTGCGCGTGACCTAAGTAGAAATAATCTTCTTTATCTAATCCAAGCTTCGTCAGGTTGCGTTGATGGATTTCATCTTTAGCAGTAACTAAATAACTAAACCGCATCGTGTTCGGATTGGCCAATGGCTCTTCGTTCACAATCACCTGGCGATCTTTGATTTCAAAACGATCACCTCCAACCGCTACACAGCGTTTTACATAATTTGTTTTCAACTCTATGGGGTGATTGATTCCTTCGTTCATTTCAATAGGAGGAAGATTGAAAACAACCACGTCTCCTTTCTTTAGTTCACTGATGCCCGGAAGCCGGTAGCTTGGTAATTTTATCCAGGGCAAATAAGATGGAATGTTAGTTCCCCAGATTTTCTGATGCGTAAGCGGCACTTGCAGTGGAGTGGAAGTAGTCCTGGTACCATAATGGAATTTACTAACGAAAAGATAGTCGCCAACCAGGATAGTGTTTTCCATGGATGAGGTGGGTACTACGTAAGCTTCAACGGTAGTCCATCGGATCAGTGTGGCGGCTATTACTGCAAAGGCAATTTCGCCAAACCATTTGCGGGCAACTGATTGATGTTTGACTTCTTTTTTCCTTTGCCAGAATTTCAAATTCATGAGTAAATAGTTTGGGTGTGAAACCAGTTAAACGGAGGAGACCAAAGTAGGGTTGGGGGCAGGCCTCTTGGAAAAGAAAAAGACCGTCTTTCATTTGAAAGACGGTCTTTTTAAGTGATAGAAAAAAGGAGATAGTTATTCTTTTAGACTTTTGACGTACGCAATGGTGGCAGGTATTTGAGTAAGAATGCGGCTGCTTTCATCTTCAATAAAATAATGTTTGATTCCTGCTTTTTTTGCAGCACGAAGAATGCCTGGAATGTCGAGTTCGCCTGTACCAAGCGTTACATCATTCTCCTGCGAAGTACCTCCGCTTAAATCTTTTTTTGTCCCTTTACGCAGGTCTTTCAGGTGCATCAGTTTCCATCGGCCTTCATATTTTTTCAATAAGGCTGCAGGATCTCCACCACCGAAATAGGTCCACATAATATCCATTTCAAATGAAACATATTCCGGATTGGTTTTCGTAATGATGTAATCCAGCAATGTTCCTTTTTCATAAGGTTGGAATTCGAAACCGTGAACGTGATAACAGAACGTCAACCCGTTTTCTTTTAAAATTTTACCTGCCTTATTGAAATCTTCTACGGCCTGCTTTGCGTTGTCCAGTGTGAAATCACCATTGTGTGGAATCCAGGCACACATCACATACTTTGATCCAAGAACTTTCGCATTCTTCACGATGGTCATCGGGTCTTTGACCAATTGTTCATAACCTGCTCCGGTCGAAGGAATTTTTATTCCACGTTCATCACATAATTTTCTGAATTCTTCTACCGAAACATTGCCAGCTGATCCTTCTACTTCGGTGAAACCCATTGATTTGATGGTGTCAAGTGTAGCGGCTACACCATTGGGAAAGCTTCTTCTGAAGGTGTAGGTCTGCACACCCCAGGCACCGGTGTATAGTGGTTTTGAATTCTGTGCAATGGCGGGCACGATCAGGGTCGCAGCGAGCAACAGCAAGACGAGTTGTTTTTTCATAGTCTTAGGTGAATTAATCCTGAACAATATATTGCATTAGCCGGGAAATAGAAAGGTAAATTATTGGAGTCTGCCGCATTCTCCCCCTCAGATTGTCGTTTTTATCCAGCATGTATTAAGTGGCAATTGGTAGATTTGTTTATACCAAAAACACAGGATTATGGTAGGATCACAGGCTGAAACAATAGATGAATACATTGCAGGATTTCCAAAGAACGTTCAGAAGTTATTAAAGGAAATGCGGACTACTATAAAAAAGGCAGCTCCTAAAGCGGAAGAAGCCATGAAATATGCTATTCCAACTTTTGTGCTGAAAGGAAATCTGGTACACTTCGCGGCATACAAAAATCATATTGGCTTTTATCCTGCGCCACAGGGTATTGAAGAATTCAAGAAAGAACTTTCAAAATATAAAGGTGCGAAAGGCTCTGTCCAATTTCCATTAGATGAACCGCTACCATTGACACTTGTAACCAAGATTGTAAAGTTCAGAGCGGCAATGAATCTGGAGAAAGCCAAAGCAAAGAAGAAATAATCAGCGATACGTTTGATCAGATAGTGTCAGCGAAATTCCTCCTGAAGCCAGGGCCACGCAAAGACTTGTCCATTCTGCTTCACTCGACATATTGGCGAAAGCACGTGGTGCATGCAGAATCACCACCCAGATCAGGAACATCACCCCTAAAAGGAACATGGATAACCTTACTTGTTTATTGATCAATATACTTATTGATGTAGCAACAAAAACAACACCTACGAAGTAAGCGAGAAACAATCGTGCTGGCATCCATTCGGGAATAAGAAATGAAATGAATTCGGCATACATGAAATGCTGAACCGCCACTACAACCAGTAATGCAACAAACAAGTATTTTCCTGAAGGGATAACTTTATCTAATGCGCTGTCGCCTTCTTTTGGAAACGAAGCTGTAACAATCCATGCGCCACCCATCAAGGCAAGAACTTCTCCCCCTGCAGTCCAGGGACCTGGGTTCTTCAGGTTTTCAAAAAGATGAATGAAATGAACAATTAGAAAAGGGATGAATAGAAATCCTAAAGCAAGCATGGCCTGCCGCGATTTGATTTTCGTGATGATGCTTAATCCACATAGAATGAGAAATAATCCAATGCCATAAACAAAAGCAATGCGTCCCGGAAATTCAGGAAACGGCATTAATGCACTTGGGAAATTGCTGGTAAAGAAGTGAACGAGTCCAAAGCCAATGAGGGCAACGGCAAAGAAAAGCCTTCCGGCTTTGGTAAAGTTCTCCATAGGTTCAGGTTAAGGTTTTGCGATAGTGAAATTAAGTTGTAATGCTGAACGCTATAATACCTGTGATGGGGGGATTTATGATCACGTCCGCATTCGTACAAGGGTGCCCGAAACCGGCTTGATTTCATTGTTATAAAACGTCAATTTGATTCAAAAACACAGTTTTAGATTGGCCTGAATTTGGAATAAGGATCGGCACCGAACTTATTACTTATGCTCAGAAATTACTTCAAAATTGCTTTTCGCACACTTCAACGCAATATCTCTTATTCGATCATCAACATTTCCGGATTAGCTGTGGGTATCGCATGCAGCATTCTCATTCTGTTATGGGTTTATGATGAGCTTACCTTTAATCACTACTTCACAAAGTATGATTTGATTCACCAGGTAAAGCTGAATACGAAAACAGATAATGGTGTAATTACCAGTCCATCTACACCAATGCCTCTGAAAGATATATTGCTTCAACAGGATAGTCGCATTCAACGTGTTGCTATCACAGTCAATCAAAGTGCTTTGCTCACTGTTGGTGATAAGAAAGTAACAAAGAGAGGCATTGATGCAAGTGAATCTTATCTGCAAATGTTTGACTTCCAAATGATTGAAGGCAATCTGGAAAAAGCATTAACTGATCCCCGATCTATTGTACTCACGCAGTCAACAGCCATTGCCCTATTCGGCAACGAAGATCCGATGGGCAAAATGGTACAGGTGAAAATTGAGAACAATGAGGAACTGAAAGTTACGGGCATTGTGGCCGATCCGCCTGCCAACATTTCCAGTTCGTTTGATTTCCTGTTACCGTTCTCTTACTTCGAAGCCACTTCAGTTTGGGTGCAACATGCAAGAAACAACTGGAACAATAATGGTTTTGAAATTTTTGTTGAACTGCAATCCGGAGCGAATAAGTCAGACGTAGATCAATCGATCGCTGATCTGATAAAGAAGAACAGTGTAAACCCCAGGGATGCAGAATTGTTCCTTCATCCGATGAGCCATTGGAGATTGTACAACAATTTCGAAAATGGAAAAGAAAGTGGTGGACTGATCGATTACGTTTTATTGTTTGCCGGTATTGCCATTTTTATTTTGGTGATTGCCTGCATTAATTTTATGAATCTTGCTACCGCCCGTTCTGAGCATCGTGCGCGGGAAGTAGGTATTCGTAAAAGTGTGGGATCAAAGCGGTATCAGCTGATCGCCCAGTTTATCGGAGAATCGCTGATCATCTCAACCTTAGCTTTCATTTTATCGATCGTGCTGGTCGAACTGGTGCGTCCGTTTTACAATGACCTGATTGGAAAAAATCTGGCCATCGATTATTTATCTCCGATGATCTGGTTGTTTGGATTGTCATTGATTTTAATCACCGGACTACTGGCCGGAAGTTACCCGGCATTCTACCTTTCTTCTTTTCAACCTGCAAAGATCTTGAAGGGAAAAGCACAGGCTGGCAAAGGATCAAGTCTTCCGCGGAAAGTGCTTGTGACAATGCAGTTTGGTTTTTCTATCCTGCTCATTATCGGAACAGTGGTGATCTATCAGCAAATCCAGTATCTGAAAAACAGGGAGATTGGATATGATCAGGAGAATCTGATGCTCATCTGGTCAACCAGCGATATTGAGAAAAATTTTCATCCGTTGAAGCAGGAGCTTGTTGGTGCTGGTGCAGCTGTTTCAGTGTGTAAATCGAATAGCCCGATCACACGTATTTTTTCTTCCAGTCCACTGGACAGTTGGACAGGCATGTTGCCTGGTCAGCGCATAGAAGTGAATAACATAGCTACTGAATATGATTATTCAAAAACCATGGGTATCAAAATGATTGCTGGCCGTGATTTTTCCGAGACATTCAAAAGTGATACGGCAGCTATTATTCTGAACAAGGCTGCGGTGAATGCGCTCAATCTTAAAGACCCTGTTGGGGATAAGATTGGGATGTGGGGACAATCATGGACGATCATTGGAGTAATCGATGATGTATTGATGGGATCGGGATCGCGCAACATCGATCCGTTGGTGATGACTATGGATCCAACGTGGTCTTCGACTATTACTGTACGATTACCAAAAACGGGAGATCTTCAGGTATCGGTAAAACAAGTGGAAGAATTATTTAAGAAGTATAACCCTGACTATCCGTTTGAGTATCGTTTTGCAGACGATGAGTTTCAGAAGAAGTTCACCAACATTACCATGATCAGTGAGCTGAGCAATGTTTTTGCTGCGCTCGCTATGTTTATTACCGGTCTAGGATTATTTGGAATGGCTTCGTTCACCGCAGAACAACGAACAAAAGAAATTGGTATTCGTAAAGTAATGGGAGCTTCTGTTCCCGGACTGGTTTTATTATTAAGTAAAGATTTTTCTAAACTGGTTATACTGGCGTTTGTTCTTTCGGCTCCGCTAGCCTGGTGGTCAGCCAATCAGTTTTTGACAAGTTATCAGGTGCGCATTGAAGTGCCCTGGTGGATCTTCCCGATGGCAGGCCTTGCTTCTCTTGTTGTGACGGTGCTCATTGTAAGTACGCAGGCAATCAAAGCTTCGGTTCGCAATCCTGTAGATTCGTTAAGAAGTGAATGACCGGTTTCGGAGTTGTTGGATTTTCTTTTGCAAAGTTTGCTTATCAGTTTGTGTTTTAGCTAGTGAATAAGCTTGCAGCAGGTGTTCCTTTGCTTTGGAATCATTAATACCAATATAGAGCTCTCCCAGTAGAGCGAAATAAAAGTGATTATTGGTGAGGTTTAATTTCTCTGCTTCGGTGATCGCTTCTTCTTTACTATTCGCTCTTGAAAGCGCATATGTTCTGTTTAATGCCGCAATAGGAGAGTACTCAATTACCAGCAATTGATTGTACAGTTGCAGAATACTCTCCCATTTTTCTTTTGTGTCCGCTTTGATCGTGTGCCAGTAGGCGATACCTGCTTCGAGATGGTATTTGGATAATTTACTTCCGTGTGAGGCCTTATGAAGAAAGTAAGTACCACGGTTGATCATCTCCTCATTCCATAGTGTTTCATCCTGATCGTTGTAAAGAACAATTTCCCCGTTTTCATTTTTGCGAGCAGCAAATCGTGATGAATGGAAGCACATCAGAGAGAAAAGAGCATTGACAGAAGGAAGATCTGTTTTTGGGTTTTCAATGAGCAGATAAGTCAGGCGCATGGCTTCCAGGCAAAGGTCTTCACGTAAAACGGTATCCTGACTTTCTGAGTAATAACCCTCACTGAAGAGTAGATATAAAGTGGTTAGCACCGTATCTAACCGATTGTTGATCTCGCTTTCGGGAGGGAATTCAACGACTATTTTATCTGTGCGTAATTTTTCTTTAGCACGAAACAACCGTTTATTGATTGTTTCTTTGTTGGTAAGAAAGGCATTCGCAATTTCATCAATACCAAATCCGCAAAGAATGCGCAAGGATAAGCCGATCTGTGCATCCGTTGAAATAGAAGGATGACATAAGGCAAACAACATTTGTAGTTGGCTGTCTGTAATATTCTGATCCGATAAATCAATTGGTGTCTCTTGGGTAGCAGAATGCTGCCTGACCTGAATAGCAATCTTATTATCAAAAAGCTGATTCCTATTGATGTAGTTGTGCGCTTTATTCTTTGCAACAGTATACAACCATGCAGTCGGATTTTCAGGAAGTCCTTTAAAAGTCCATACTTCAACCGCAGAGAGAAAAGTGTCACTGGTAATGTCTTCAGCAATTTCAATATTAGCAAGGCCAAAGTG
>JBGATZ010000055.1:0-16087 GCA_044228905.1 Cyclobacteriaceae bacterium
TGATCAGCAAAAGCGCCAGTAATTGATTCATCTTCATGGAAGATGGAATTGTGCCAGTGCTCTTTCATTTTCTCCACTTCATACTTTGGATCTTCATCCGACTGAAGAAATGAAAGCCAGCAAATGCCACGTTCTGTTACACCGATCAATGCCATCCCGAATGGTGTGACATGAAAGCCATACTCAATTCGTAAGCCGGAGCCCTTCAGTTTATATTCCTGTGGAGTTACAGCTTCCAGTGTAGTGAATAGATCATAGACACGTGATTGACTGGAAAGGCCGGCACGTTCTGCTGCTTCTACAATGTTTTTACTTTCCGCCAGTTTTGATTTGAGGAAATCAACAGTTAGGAATTGGAGAAAACGTTTCGGACTAATGCCCGCCCACTCGGTAAAGATCCGTTGAAAGTGAAAAGGACTGAGGTGCACTTTTTCTGCCACCTCCTCCAGTTCAGGTTGACGCTGAAAATTCTTTTCCAGGTATTGAATCGCCTGCTCAATGCGCAGGTAATTGATATTGGGTTCGGTTGCCACGGTCATAAAATTATGTCTTTTTGATGATTCAAAGTTGCCTCGGGTAACGAGGTTTCTCAACCCGCTTCTTGCTGAAAAGATGCCGTAGAAATGGTCATTTGACGTGATTTGAAAACATTCTACATTTACAGACCAACCCTATTCAAAATGAGAAAAATATACTTAAGTCTTTTATTGGCGCTTAGCCTTCATGGGCTGTATGCGCAAAGCTTTGATACTGTTCGGATCAGGCCTGTCAAAGTAGTAGATAACCTTTACATGCTCAAAGGCTCCGGTGGCAACATCGGTGCATTTTTTGGCAAAGACGGAACGCTGATGATTGACGATCAGTTTGCTCCTTTATCAAATAAAATTAATGGAGCCATCAAAACGCTTGATCCGGGCGAGATCAGATTTTTGATCAACACGCATGTGCATGGTGATCATTCCGGAGGAAACGATAACTTCAAAAAAATGGGAATTACCATCGTAGCTCATGATCAGGTACGCGAACGGATGATGGTGGAGCAGAAGAATGCAAGAGGAACAACACCCCCAAGAGATAGAGATGCGTTACCGGTAATCACTTTCGCAGATAAAATGAATTTTCACTTGAATGATGAAGACATTGAGCTCATTCACTTTGATAAAGGCCACACTGATGGTGATGTGATTGTGCATTTTAAGAAAGCCAATGTGTATCACACCGGAGATGCATTTGTTCGTTACGGGTACCCGTTCATTGATCTTTCCAGTGGAGGTTCAATCAATGGGTTTGTGAATACGCTTGATAAGCTATTACTGTTATTAGATGACAACTCAAAAGTTATCCCGGGTCACGGAGAGCTTGCCACAAAAGCAGATGTGAAAGCCGTGCGCGATGCGATGGCCGACATTCGCGATCAGGTGGCTGCTGCGCTGAAGAAAGGAAAGAAACCAGAGGATATCACCGCATTGGGAATTACTGATAAGTATGATGCTGTGTACGGCAAAGGGTTCCTTAAAGGAAAAGACTTTGTGTTGATGGCAGCTGAAAGTTTGAGTGCGAAGAAGTAATCCGTTGAATAAATGTCCTACATCTTCAAGATGTAGGACATTTATTCCAATCCAGGTATGCTTTCCGCATACAATGCCCGCAAGGGCGATAACTGTTCTGAAGAGCTTCTTTTTCTGATTCGAAGAAAACGCGATTCTCCTTCTTCATTCGCTTGCCCGATAAGCAGTGAAGTGTCCCATAGATTTTTAAGTTTCGATTTCCAGCAAGTTGAATCTCCTTCTTCCGGATTAATCTTCGTAGTTGGAAATCAGTCAAGTCTTTGTGACACCTCATTGGCTCATTTTCAAATCTTCAAATTGACTAATTAAGTCGCATCATGAAATATAATCCCCATCGCAAATCTTACACCTGATTTCACTTCGCTTACTCCGTGTTTAAAAGTAGTTCTGTAATATCCGCGCGTCCCCTTCACTGGCCTGAAGTTAGTAGTAAAAATAATCGCATCACCCTGATCCGGAGTAACAACTTCTGCCTTGGATTGAGCCCTTGGTACTTGTTCAGTGAGGACCAATTCTCCGCCTTCGTAATCTCCTCCACGTTTCGATAGCGCAAATACAATCTGAAACGGAAAGTAAACTTCTCCGTACAGATCCTGATGAAGTGTGTTGTAGCCGCCTGATTCATAACGAAGAATCAGGGGAGTCGGCCGCAGCTGATGTTGCGCATGACAAAGTTCAACCAGGTCTTTATGCTTGCCGGGATAAGAGATCGGAATATTCAATTGACTCATCCATGAATTGGCGAGCAATGCTAACGGCTCATAGAATGATTCACGCAAGGTTTGTAATGGATCAGGCAAAGGATATTTAAAATATTTGTATTCACCCTTCCCAAACCTGTAGCGCTGCATATTGATCACACTCCGATACAACGCTGAATCGGGATACATGCTTTGCAGTTCATCACACTCGGCAGTAGATAAAACAGAAGGTAAGTGCGCATAACCTTTTGTATTGAGCGAATCGTAAATAGCATTCCAATCGAAGAAAGAAACAGTTTTCATGGAACAAATGTCAATATAGCGGGCCTGGATCACGACCCGATTCTTGCTATAGTTGCCTTGAAAGGGTTACCAGGACTCTAAGTGGTAGTACTGCTAAAAGATCTTTAGTAGATTGGCGCCATGCATAAATTTTATCTGCCCGTACCAAAAGAATTTGACTTTGATCTGAATATGCATTTCCTGCAGCGTTCGCCCAAGGAAATCCTTCACTCAATTGGCGAGTCCGAAGTGACAAAGATGTTGAAGGTAGGAGAGGAGTTAATCTTATTTAAAGTTGGTTTTGAAGAAAGGCAACTGGTTATCCATTTCCTGAATACCAAGCCGTCTGCTGCTGTAAAGGAGCATATTAAACAGTATGTTACAGAGTGGTTTGATCTGGAGAGCGATCTGAAACCATTTTATAAAATGGCTAGTGAAGACAAACTGTTGAAGGATCTGGCGAAGAAGTTTTATGGTTATCGCATTGTAGGACAGCCTGATCTTTTTGAATCACTGGTGTGGGCAGTACTGGGACAGCAGATCAATGTTCATTTTGCCTATACTATTAAGCAAAGATTTGTGGAACAGTATGGTGAGAAACTGGAACATGAAAATCGCTTTCATTATTTGTTTCCCGTTCCTGAATTGGTAGCGACCCTGAAATCGGAAGAGCTACTGCTACTGCAATTCTCCCGACAAAAAGCAGCCTATACAATCGGATTGGGAGAGATCTTTGCCTCTGGCAAGGTGTCAAAAGAAAAACTGAGAGGACTTCCGTTGCATGAAGCGAAGGAAGAGCTGATGAAGATCAAAGGCATCGGCAACTGGACCGCCAATTTTGCATTAATGAAAACGTTCCGTTATCCCGATGCATTTCCATTGGAAGATGTAGCCATTCATAATGCGATTAAGAATTTGAAAAAGATGAAACAGAAGCCTACACTCGATCAGGTAAAGCGAGTATTTAAAAAATACAAGGGATGGGAAGCGTATGCTACGTTGTACTTGTGGAAGAGTTTATAACTATTCGTTATTCGTTGATTAGTTGTCCTACAACTGTTTGCTTAGATGAATAGTTATAGGACAACTATTTTTCGTCATTCCAAGCCAGCTGGATTGAATAAGATCGAAAAGCTTAAAGGCGAGGAATCTTTGTAAAATTCAACTACTATTTCTACAAAGATACCTCACTTCGTTTCGGTATGACAATAGTTTAAGACAGGAGCCTCTCACCCGTATTCACCATTAACTCCGAATGCGCCAGCTTCACCACATCACCCACGTCTCCTAAAATCTCGTCCACCAAACCAAACTCCTTTGCTTCTACTGCATTAAGGTATCGATCACGTAAGAAATAATCTTCAATCTCTTTCCAGGAATGACCGGTATGCTTTCCCATCAGATGAAACAGCTGCGCTTGTAATCGTTCCTGTTCACGCGTAGCAATACGAACATCTTCCGTGTACCCTTGTGCTCCACCACCGGTTGGATGCATATGAATAGTGGCGTGTGGCAGCGCATACCGCTTGCCTTTTGCTCCAGTACAAAGTAAAGCCGTTCCCATACTTGCAGTAATCCCCACCGCATACGTATGAACAGGTGCGGTAACCATCTGCATTGCATCGTAAATCGCGAGACCTGCATACACATGCCCACCCGGACTATTAATGTAGAGATGAATGGGTTGCTTCTGGTCCACACTATTTAAGTAAAGCAATTGCGCGACAATCACATTGGCCATTTGAGATTCGATCTGAGTGCCCAGAAAAACAATACGTTCTTTTAACAGCAGACTATAAATGTCATAGGCCCGCTCCCCACGGCCGCTGTTATCGATGACCATGGGTATCATTGTTGCTGATGGAATCATGTTACGGTGTTTTAAAGATGGAGTGAATACGTTCCTGAAAATCTGTTTTCTCAGGATCACTAAAGATTTTCTTCTGAACTGAAGCTATTTCTCTCTTCATACTCTTGCGTCCGTACAACTGGACTAAAGAATAGATTCGTTTCTGAACAAGTGTATTCAGTTTTAATACGGGATCAAGAATCAGTTGTGCGTCAAACAGAATCTTTTCTTCAGGAGGCAATTCACTGAGTAAGTACTTTTCTGTCTGCTCAGTGTTATTCAGTGAAGTCGCCATACTGCAGTGATTTTTGTTTGACGGTGTCCTTCATCTTTTCAATACACTTGTACTTTTGGGCGGAGGCAGAATGTGCACCAGAAAATCCGAAGCTTCTGGAGACTTCATCCATTGATTGCTTGTCGTAATAAATGGATTTTAGTAATTCCAGGCATTTTCTTCCGGTTACTTCGAGCAATCTTAAGAGTTTGTTCTCATTGAGTGTTGGAAAGTAATTTTCGGGTAGAGTGATCTCCTGCTCGAACTGATCCAGAGAAATCAGTTTAAGATTACCTTTAAATTTCCGAATCCATAAATGCTTTACAATTCCAACCAGATAGGCTTCATCAGAAAGATGAATAGATAATTGGCCGCTTACCGATTTTTCGTAGAAGATCACCAATGCATCCTGAAAAATATCCTGCGCATCAGACAATGAACCGCCTTGCTTACTAATAATTCCTGCAACGACAGGAAATACGACTTCATATAGATATTCGAAAGTCTGCTCCCGTTGTTCGGGGTTTCTGAGGTCAAATGAAATTTCTGGCTGAGTCATACTTTCTGCATTTATACCTATGTGCTTTCCGACTTTAAAAGATCACCATAAAATGATGAATTTATTTTTTGATTACCGGAATTATTGAGGTGTTTCTGTTTTGGTCGGTTCAACTATGCGGATTGCATAGCAAAAGGGCCATTTTTTTCCCGTAACCAGAAGCGTTTTGCTTTTTTTCTCGTAGGCAATTCCGTTCAGTACATCGGCCTGCTGATCTTTCAGCGACATGTCTCTGCCTATCTTGGAGAGATCAAGCTGTCCGACCACTTCTCCGTTTGTGGGATCTATTTTAACAATAAGATTAGTCATCCAGATATTGGCGTAGACATATCCTTCAATATATTCAAGCTCGTTCAGGCTGTCTTTTTTTACTCCATGATCTTTTACTTCCAGCACTTTCACATCTTTTAATGTGACTGTATCAAGAAAATGAAGCTTGTCTGTTCCATCGCTTACAATCAGGTTTGTGCCATTATGAGTGATTCCCCAGCCTTCATGTTCGTAAGGGAATTCTCCGATTTTATTAAATGTTTTAAGATCATAAATAAACCCGATTTTAGATTCCCAGGTAAGCTGATATACTTTGTTGTTTAGAATGGTAATCCCTTCTCCAAAGTATTTCTTATCCAGGATCACCTTTTTATCCTGTTGCCCTGTACCAATATTTACTTCCGAAATCCAGGACGTTCCATATTGCCCCGTACTTTCAAAAAGCCTTCCGCTATGAATTACCAAACCTTGGGTAAATGCGGTACGATCGTGAGGAAAGCTGCCCGTAATTTTATAATCAATATTGTCAGCTGTTTTAGTTTCAGTCGTTTTTTCCTTTGGAGTACACGACCAAAGCAGGCAAGCAAAGGCAAGTAAAAATGGAATTCTGTTTTTCATGAATTAAGACAAGTCAATTAACAAAGGTAATTCAACTTTTTTAACTTTTAGTTCCTACGGTATTAGTCAACGAGCCAATGCCATCAATGTGAATGGTGACGACATCTCCGGTATTTAATGTAAAGTCATTGGGAGGGACAAGGCAGGTGCCAGTCATGAGGAAGCATCCTGTAGGAAAGGAGCATTCCCTGAATAAGAAACCAGCAAGTTCTGTGTGAGTTCGTTTCATTTTACTGATCTCAACGGAATCGGAGTACATCTGTTTACCTTTTCTTTTGATCTCCAGTGAGATAGTGGTTTCCGGAGGAATGGGTGAAGCAGGAACATGTAAGCATGGGCCAATTGCTGCACTACGGTCATATGTTTTGGCTTGCGGAAGATAGAGCGGATTTTCTCCTTCAATGCTACGGGAGCTCATGTCATTGCCGATGGTATAGCCTTCGATCGTTCCTGCACTATTAATATAGAGAGTCAGTTCCGGTTCAGGCACATTCCATGTTGAGTCTTTGCGAATGAATACTTCTTCGTTGGGGTTCGCCACACGATGTGGTGTGGCTTTGAAGAAAATCTCCGGGCGTTCTGCTTCGTATACTTTATCGTAAAACGTACTTCCTCCTGATTCTTTCGATTCCTCCGCTCGTGCCACCATACTTCGGTAATAGGTCACGCCTGCGGCCCAGATTTCCTGAGTTCCAATAGGAGCAAGCAGATCACTGTTTATTAGCTGCGAACCATTGGATAACTTCTGCCAGTTTTTTATTTCTGATGAGAGGAATGCATGAAGACTTTTGCGATTGATCAGCTCGTCCCAGGATAGAGGTGAGGAATAGAAGGTTTCCTTATGCTCAACAATATTAAACTCTCTCGTTTTGTAAATTTTCATAGGGGCTTTAATTAGTCACTACAATTTAAACAATTTGGCTCAGGCCTTTTTGAGACGGATTTTAATTGCCGCAGCCTTAAGGCCGTGGCAATTAATACAATCTATTGATGGACTTTAGCCCAAAGGGAAAGTTTGGACATAAAAAAACCGGCACTAAGTCCGGTTTTTTGGGTAAGATGAGTAAGAGAAATTATTTGCTAACCAGTACCGGCATACTTGATGCCAATACAATCAGGTCATCGTCTTCTACTTGCTTCTTTTCATCCGCAAGTATTAAAAATTGTTCGTAAACGGTATTTAGTTCGCTTCCTTCAAACTTATGACCGAGTATCTCCAGTCTGTGCTTCAGTGCTGCTCTTCCACTTCGCGCAGTCAATACAATAGAAGAAGAAGGAACACCAACATCAGAAGGATTGATGATCTCATAGTTCTCCGCATGCTTCAGGAATCCATCCTGATGAATACCTGATGAATGAGCGAATGCATTTTTACCTACAATTGCCTTGTTTGCCTGCACCGGCATGCGCATCATTGTGCTTACCAGGTGACTGATTTCAAACAGACGCTCAGATTTTATATTAGTATATAACTCAAGATCCTTATGCACCTTCAATGCCATGGCTACTTCTTCCAATGAAGTGTTACCGGCACGTTCACCAATTCCGTTGATGGTTACTTCTGCCTGACGTGCACCGTTGATCAATCCTGACATGGTGTTGGCAGTCGCCATTCCCAAATCATTGTGACAATGAACAGAGATCACTGCCTTGTCAATGTTCTTCACATTTTCAAAAAGGTATTGAATCCGTTTTCCGTAGAGGTGAGGTAAGCAATATCCTGTTGTGTCAGGAATGTTAACCACGTCTGCACCTGCTGCAATCACTGCTTCCGTTAATTGAGCAAGAAAAGCTAAGTCTGCGCGACCTGCATCTTCTGCGAAGAATTCTACTTCATAGCCTTTAGCTTTCGCATACTTCACTGCCCATACGCCTTGTTCCAGAACCTGAGCGCGTGTGCTGCGGAACTTATGAAGGATGTGAACATCCGATGAACCGATTCCGGTATGGATGCGACCATGCTTCGCATGATGCAGTGCTTCGGCAGCCACATCGATATCATCTTTTTTGGAACGGGTCAATCCGCAAACAGTAACGTCTTTCACTGCCTTGGAAATCTCCACCACAGAAAGAAAATCACCAGGACTTGAAATCGGGAAGCCGGCTTCAATCACATCTACACCGAGTGCTTCGAGCTCGCGTGCAATGATTACTTTCTCTTCTGTCTTTAACTGACAGCCGGGTACTTGTTCTCCATCGCGAAGAGTGGTATCGAAGATTTGGATTTTCTGTGCCATATTTTAAAAAGTTAATCGATGCTGTTTAAAAAATTTATTATGCTACCAGTTCTTTAATGGATGACAATTGTTTCACAATGAGATTCCCCATTGCACTGGTATTTAAAATTTTATCTTTTGCTGTCTTTGCATCCGCAATGTCTGCTGTCCGCCAGCCTTGCTTCAGGCTTTGCTCTACCGCCTTGATTACTGCTTCCGACTCTTTCTTCAATCCGAAAGAGATATCAAGCATCAGTGCAACGGACAAAATAGAAGCAAGCGGATTCGCAATTCCTTTTCCGGTAATGTCGTGAGCGCTTCCATGGATTGGTTCGTACAATCCAATGGTATCGCCTACAGAAGCGGATGCCAGCATTCCCATAGAACCTGCAATCTGAGAAGCTTCATCTGTAAGAATGTCACCAAACAAATTTCCGGTCAATACTACATCAAAGCTGGTTGGACTTTGAATCAATTTCATTGCTGCAGTGTCAATGAAAGTATGCTCCAGCGTTACATCAGGATATTGTTTGCCAATCTCCTGCACAGTTGCTCTCCACAAGCGTGAGCTTTCCAATACGTTAGCTTTATCTACACTGGTAACTTTCTTTCTGCGTGTGCGTGCTGCCTGAAATGCTTTGTGTGCAATGCGTTCGATCTCATACTTCTGATAGATCATCAGATCGTAAGCGGTATTGCCATCGTCTTTCTTTCCTTTTTCACCGAAGTAAACGTCACCGGTTAACTCGCGGAAGAAAAGAATATCCGAACCTTTTAATATTTCCGGTTTGATGCTGGATGCTTCCAACAACTCATCAAACAATTTGATCGGACGAAGATTGGCATACAATCCCAATTCCTTTCTCATCTTCAGCAAGCCTTGTTCAGGTCTTACTTTCAAGGTAGGATCGTTGTCATATTTCGGATGACCTACTGCTCCAAACAGAACAGCGTCTGCCTTCTTCATTTTATTCAATGACTCATCTGGCAACGGATTACCCGTTGCTTCAATCGCATCATGACCAATCGTTGCTTCTTCGTATTCAAACTCATGACCGAAGATTTCAGCAATCTTATCCAATACCTTTTTTCCTTCGGTAGTTACTTCTTTGCCAATTCCGTCTCCAGGGAGTATAACAATTCTCTTTTTCATTAATCTCTTTTCTTCTGGTTGCAAGTTCCAGGTTACAAGTTTCAAAGCCCTGTAACTTGAAACCTGGAACTTGTTTAACTATGTGCTAAATCGTATTCTTTAATTTCTTTATTCAGACTTATCAGGTAATCGATATCATCGTAACCATTGATGAGACAGGTCTTTTTATATGCGTTGATTTCAAAACTTTCTTTCTTGTTGTTGAAAGAGATGGTTTGATTTTCCAAGTCAACGGTTACTTCTGTTTTAGGATTAGCCTGAAGTGTATCGAGTAATTCTTTCAGGAATGCATCTGATACAACCAATGGAAGTACTGCGTTGTTCAATGCGTTGTTCTTGAAAATATCTGCGAAGAAACTTGATACTACTACCTTAAATCCATAGTCATGAATAGCCCATGCCGCATGTTCACGACTACTTCCGCAACCAAAGTTCTTTCCGGCTACTAAAATCTTTCCTGAATATTTGGAATCGTTTAATGCGAAGTCCTTGAGTGGTTGATTATCGCTATCGAATCTCCAGTCGCGGAATAAGTTATCTCCGAATCCTTCCCGTGTTGTGGCCTTTAAGAAGCGCGCAGGAATGATCTGATCCGTGTCGATGTTTTCGATCGGCAGTGGGACTGCTTGGGAAACTAATTTTATGAACTTTTCTTTACTCATTTCTTTTAAGATTAGTCAGTTGACAAAAACAATTGACAGCCTCTGTCAGCTATCATTTTTTATTTATCAACTATTTCCCTTACATCAGTTACTTTCCCTGTAATCGCAGCTGCAGCTGCACTCAATGGGCTTGCCAGAAATGTTCTCGACTTAGGTCCTTGTCTTCCTTCAAAGTTTCTGTTTGAAGTGCTGATGCAATATTTACCTGCGGGAATTTTGTCTTCATTCATTCCTAAACAAGCAGAACAACCTGGTTCACGCAATTCGAAGCCAGCCTCTTCAAAAATTTTATCGAGACCTTCTTTCTTTGCCTGTTCCTGTACTTGCTTTGATCCGGGCACAACCCAAACTTCCACACCGGCTGCTTTCTTCTTTCCTTTTACCATTGAAGCCACCGTACGTAAATCTTCAATGCGTGCATTCGTGCAGCTTCCGATGAATACATAATCAACAGGCTTACCCAGAATAGCTGAACCGGGTTCAAGCCCCATGTAATCCAATGACTTCTTGAACGAAACCTGTTCGTTGATTTCTTTCAGCTCTTCCACAGTAGGAATGCGATCCGTTACTTTCATACCCATACCCGGGTTTGTTCCGTACGTGATCATCGGCCCGATATCGGCTGCATCAAATTTTAACACTATATCATATTGAGCGTTGTCATCTGTTCTGAGTTTCTTCCATTCTTCTACTGCAGAGTCAAACGCTCTTCCTTGCGTTGCAAATTTTCTTCCCTTGATGTAGTTGAATGTAGTTTCATCGGGAGCGATCAATCCGCCACGCGCACCCATCTCGATGCTCATGTTACAGATTGTCATGCGTGCTTCCATTGAAAGACTGGTGATTGCATCGCCAGCGTATTCAACAAAATAGCCAGTGGCTCCACTGGCTGAAATCTTAGAAATGATGTATAAGATAATATCCTTGCTCACCACACCCTTGGCCAACTTACCGTTGACTTCGATGCGCATGGTCTTGGGTTTATATTGTAAAATACACTGAGTCGCTAGTACCTGCTCCACTTCAGAAGTTCCAATACCAAAAGCAATGTTTCCAAAGGCACCATGAGTAGAAGTATGACTATCACCACAAACAATAGTCATTCCTGGTAAGGTTAAACCAAGTTCTGGCCCGATGATGTGAACGATTCCCTGAAACGGATGGCCCAGATCATAGAGTTCAACACCAAACTCTTTACAATTCTTTCTTAATGTTTCTACCTGATGACGAGACAATGCCTCCTTGATCGGAAGATGTTGATCTTTGGTAGGAACGTTATGATCTGCCGTAGCAGAAGTGCGGTTTACATTAAATACACCTATGCCTCTTTTGCGCAGGCCATCAAAGGCTTGCGGGCTGGTTACTTCATGGATAAAATGTCGGTCGATAAACAGGGCATCCGGGTATCCCTCCGAGCGTTTTACAACGTGCTTGTCCCAGATTTTTTCAAAGATAGTTTTTGGCTTTTCTACACTCACAACAATCGTTAGTTTGGTCTAATGCCCTAAAAACGAAACTGCCTCGATCCTATAGACTAGGGCGAGGCAGTTTCTAAGTTTAGGTTTAGTTATGAAGAGTTAACGCAAAGGTTAAATCTGCAAGGCCTAAAGATGGAAAAACTTAATGCGAGCATCAACAATTTATGAAAGAATTTTTGCATGCTTACGGGCGTTTGGTTGCCATTAGTTTGAATAGAAATCGATTACTACTTTAGGGGTATTATGAAAAGTCTGACACTGGTTTTATCAATGCTGTTAAGCATCTCAGTTGTGGGTCAGATAGATAGTCTCGAACGCAAGCTACCTCAGTTGAAAGGTGTGGAAAAAGCAATCGCCTACACAGACATCATCACATTTTATCTCCGCTCCGACTTAAAAAAAGCCGATGTCATTTTGCAGGCAGCCAAAGATTTCGGAGACACCGAAAAAGATCCTGTGATCAAAGCCTATACTTTGTTATCGCAAGGGTTGTATGCATCCACGACTGCACAGTTGGATAGTGCTACCTATTATATGGAATCGGCCAAACAAATGGGTAAAGAAGCAAAGAATGATCTGGTGGTTATTAAATCATGTCAAAGCCTGGGTAAGAATTTCATTGTTTCCGGGAAACCCGAGAAAGCACTGGAGAATTTATTCGAAGCATTGCGACTGCTCGACATTCACCCGGATAAGCAAACGGAAATGAAGACTCAGGTCAATATCATGTGGGCGTATCTCGAATTGAAACGACATAAAGATTGTGTTGAGTTTGGTCGTAAGAGTATCAAAGCCGCTGATCCCAAACTGGAGTGGATCACTTTATATATGTATAACAATATCGCTATCAGTTATGGCGCATTGGGTAAATTGGATTCAGCACGATACTTTATTGAAAAAGGAATGAGTGCATCGAAAGCACATGAAGATTTTCAGTCGCTTGCCAATTCTTACTTTATCCTTGGAACGATCTATGCAAACTCCAATAGACCCGATCTGGCCATTCAGGAATACCTGAAAGCGAAACCGTATCGGGAAAAAGTAGGCAACCCGTCTTTTATTGTTTCTGACTTATACACCATTGCAGCACTGTATCAGAAAACCGGTGATTACAAGAAAGGAGTAGACGCGGGGCTTGAAGCATTAAAAGTAGCCGATCAATACAAGCTCACTTTAAAATTTGAAGGTGTATATGAATCGCTGGCCAGAAATTATGAGGGCCTTCACGATTTTAAGAATTCAAGCAAATACTTCAATCTATGGGCTGTAGCGAAAGACAGTATTTACAAACACGCTACAGCAGATGCAATTGCAGAAACAGCTACAAAGTATGAAACGGAAAAGAAGCAACAACAGATTGTTGTTCAGAATGCGCAACTGGCGGAACAGAAGGCAGAGATCCGAAACACCTATTTGATCATTGCAGCACTCACAATTATTTCTGTTTTAGGTACGATCATTTTCTTTATGACGAAAAGTCGTGAGAGACGCAAGAACGAATTGCTTCGAAAAGAAAATGAAGTATTGATCCGTGAAGCCTATATTGAAGCCACCATTCAATCGCAGGAATCGGAACGCAAACGTTTCGCGCGCGATCTCCATGATAGCATTGGTCAGTTGATTTCTTCATTGCGTTTACTGCTCCCCTCACTGGAAAGTAATTCTTCACTGGCTGAAAAAGTAGCGGTCGTATCCAAGTCAGAAAAAATTCTGGATGAGATGCACAAAGAGATTCGTTCAGTTGCATTTAACCTGATGCCACAGACACTGATTCAATTGGGATTACTTCCTGCATTGGAAGAAATGGTATTGCGGATCAATCAATCCGACAAAATTCAAATGACTGTTAGGGGATTTGATTTTCCGAAGCGATTACAGGAAGTGCAGGAAATCTCATTGTATCGCATTGTTCAGGAGTGGACGACCAACATACTGAAGTACTCCAACGCAACAAGGATTGATGTGCAACTGGTTGGTCACGAAGATGAATTGAACATTACGATTGAAGACAACGGAGATGGTTTCGATACCACTGACCTTACAAAAGGAGAGGGCAATGGATGGAAGAATATTCAATCGCGATTGAATCTGGTGAAGGGGACGTTGGAGATTGATTCAAGACCGGGTGCTAAAGGAACCACATTTATAGTGCAGGTGCCAATTACCGATCAATCGGTGAAACCGGAGAAAACTGAAAATTTGAATTAAACCGTACCCTCTGGTACGTAGACCAAAATACCGGAATACGGGTATTACCTCATCTTTACTCTGCTTCTACTTTCGTACAACAAACTGTCTTTGTTGGTATGAGATACATTGTTTCCTTTTTGGTGATTACGATCTGTCATTCAATTGCATTTGGTCAGAACAGCTATTTTCAGGATGACTTCCTTAATAACGAAAAAAACTGGGGTCTTGATGGAGGTGATGATTACTCCATGGCTATTCAAAATGGTCATTTAGTTATTCAGACCGGTAACGTCAGTGTGCAGGCTGCACAAAATGTAGCATTGAATAAAGATATGGACTTTGCCGTGAGCGCCCGCATGATTTTTCTCAGCGGAGCGGATGATGAACTGATGGGAATCAGGGTATTGATGAGTGAAGATCTTCAGAAGTATTATTCTTTCGTTTACGATAACAAAGGCAATTTTCTGATTTCGCATTATGACGAAAAAAGTAAAATCCTGGTAGACTCACGCTCACCTTCAGTTAAACCTTATGATTACAATGTGCTTCGTGTGCAGAAAGCAGGAAAATACTACCGCTTTTTTATCAACGACATCCAGGTATTGGAAACTACAATTAAGGATTTCTATGGACCGATGATTGGTGTAAAATCTGGTCCCAAGATAAAGATGCAAGTGGATAAAATTGCGGTTTATAACTGGAGAGAGGTAAACAAAATCTCATCCAACGCATTAGAAGTGTTGTTTAAAGACAGTCCTCCTGTTCAGACTCAAACCACCACCACTTCTACTGTCGTGAAGCAACAAGATCAACCTGCACCTCTTGCGATTGAAGGATCAACTGAGTTTAAAGAATTCATGGTCAACTTTGATCAGATCAATTTCCCTTTTCAATTCAATTATAATAGTACGAAAGCCAGAGACATCACCAATCTTCCCTTTGTGCAGGAAAAGTATTTCAAATACGTGAATAGCAACGTGAGAGAGAATACGATCTGGGCAATAGGGAAAGTGGCTCAATGCCCCGATGGTTTTGTATTGCTCATGATAAGCAGGTATAAGATCAATAACCAGGACAATTCACGCTTCTTCATTGAACGTTTCGATGTGAAGGGAAATTCATTAAGTAACAAGGATCTCGGGTTCACTACGAAAGAAAATGGCGACTTTTTTCAGATGCTGAATTTCTCGATTACAAAGGAAAATACCGCAGTTTCAATTAACACTTCTCTCCGTTATCAGAATGGCAATACGGAAAAGAATGCGATTCACTTCAATCCGGAGTTGTGTAATAATTTGTAGTTGCCGAGCTGAGAAAAATAGCTTCTATTCCTGGGTATCGATGTTTACAAATTCTCAGTTCCTTCAAAAGCAGACTACCGTATCCTACGGAGTTTTAATATTTAAGAGATAAGCGCTACTCTTAATTAATTGTAAGAGGTCGCCTTAAAAAGTGGTGGTGTCTTTTTTTGGTTTTGTTGATAGGAGAATGATTTGCTGAAAGTTTACTCAGTTTTAATAGAGAGTATCACCTTTCAAATCCGGAATATTTCAAATCAATCACATGTTTATCGTGTCATAAATTCAGCCTCGATAACAATAATTGCGTTCATGAGGAAAAATTAAATTTATGATTACATACAAAAAGAACTACACTGCTTTTGCGCTGATCTTTTTTTCATCCGTTTCAGCATTTGCCCAGGAATGGACTGCATACGGCTCTAAGCTATCAAGTTATGCACAATACGGAGCGTTTATGGCATCAAAAGACGGTAAGCTTTATGCGACCTATACTAACCTGATGAATGCCAGCATGCTTAACGTACAATCATACACCAACGACTGGGATTTCTATGGAAGCAGAGATTTCTCAAGAGGACCCGCCAATGCACTTAGTCTGGCATCCGACAATAATGGCGTGGTATATGTTGCATACCGCGATACTAAAAGAGGTGAAAAATGTGTCGTGCAAAAATTTGATGGTGGCGGATTCAGCGATGTTGGAAACGGAGAGATTTCCAGTGGCATGGTGAACTCTACTGCGATGGCATTTGACAAATCAAATACACTCTATGTGGGTTTTGCTGATCACGCCAATCAAAAACTCCAGGTATATAAGTATTCCGGAAACTCCTGGTCTCCTCTGCCTTATGTTATGGAAGCAACTGGAGATCACTTAAATCTCGCAGTTGATGGTTCAGACAATCTTTATATCTGTTACGCGGACACTAAAAATGCGAATAGAGCAACCGTGAAAAAATTCAATGG
>JBGATZ010000056.1:0-3385 GCA_044228905.1 Cyclobacteriaceae bacterium
GCTCAATAACTCAATTTTATTTCTATGCAAGCTTACTTCATGCTTTGCGACCAGAATAGAGGGTAACATCACCGATACAAAAAGTTTCTTTGCCTTCCTTACTGGCTGAAGATTAATTCCTTTTACATGCGTGTACAACACCGGTTGTACCAACGTATCCGAGAGCAATACAACCTGACTCAATGAATCTACACGTACGGTTTGCGTCTTCAGAACAATTTTCCTGGGCTTTGCTTCCTCACCACAGCTAAAAGAAAACAATGCTGTAATGAACAAAAGCCCATTGACTACGCATATATTAAACCATGAAT
This sequence comes from Cyclobacteriaceae bacterium, assembly GCA_044228905.1. Classification (GTDB taxonomy): domain Bacteria; phylum Bacteroidota; class Bacteroidia; order Cytophagales; family Cyclobacteriaceae; genus ELB16-189. The sequence continues at coordinate 312 of JBGATZ010000056.1, forward strand.
TAACTCTAATCGTGGGCACGTTCTATAAAACTTATTTAAGAATCAGCTGAATAAACTATTCGTTTATGAATAAAGAGTCTTGAAATTTCGGGCAATTACAAAGAATTGCGACTCTGGAATTAATTATTGCACAAAGATACTGTTTGTCACGCTCTTTTCCTCAGTGATCTTGTATTTTATTCTAAGAACAAACAACAACCAGGCCAAATAAAACGTTCTGTGAAAAATATTCTGATTTCGTTAAAAATGAAGAATCAAAAAAAGAAAATCATTGAGTTAAAACCTTTATCGCTTCTTCCATTGAATTCACAAAATTTATTCGTCCTACTTTATTGCTTTCATAAATAAAATCGCGCAATGCCTTGCTTTCATATTTAGAAAAATTACCTACGATAGCTAAATGAGAATTATAAGTAGAAAATTTCTGAAGCATCTCACCTGCAATCCGTGTTTTGAGATCGAAAAAGTCCGGAGATAAATTACTTTCCTGTACGATAATATTATCTGCCCCCTGATAACCACAATTGGCTATAATATCCAGTGCATCCTGAGTAGTGACAAATACAATTTCATCAGATACTATTTCTGCTATAGTCACTTCGTCTACATTGATGATCCTGATATCCATTAGAATTCTACTCGTAAATCAACTTACCTTTTAACGTCTGCTTCGTACCTTTCACTTTACTGAATGGCTCCTGAAGAATATCGCAGTTTAATAAATTATCAGACGAAGATTTTCTTCCACTGAATACATTCACTAATACGGTGAAGTCTTTATCAGCCAGTGACTCATATCCCTGTTTTGAAATTTTCACGTTCTCAAACTTAGCAACACCAGGTTGATTCAATTCAAACCTGGGAGAAGCCAGATACAATTCACCCATTTCATTTACATTTTTTGTAACTCCTTTCTCAGGTTCGCCAAACAGGTCGATAGATACAATAATTGTCTCTTTCTGATCAGCAAGTTTTTTTGTAGCCGTGTTATCCAGATCAACCTGTATTTCAAAAGCAGGAATGAGCAAAGAGTCTCCTTCACTTTTTAATTCACCATAATCTCCTGATGATACTGATTCATCATCTAATGAGTCAGCATTGGGTTGCTCGCTATTTCGTTTCGTTGAACACGAAATGAAGGCCAGAATAATTAATATTAATACACCTCTCATGAAATTCAGAATTTAAACAAATTTAAATTTTTACAACCAAATCCCCTTTTATCCTGTTTCATAAAAAAAGACCTTTTCTCTAAACAAAAATGGTTTGGTGCTGTTATACTTTATATTTGAATACCGCTATGATCTCCTCCCCCACCAGTCTTCAGCCAGATGTCATCTTTTGGTTTCGCAGAGATCTGCGCCTGGAGGATAATGCAGGTTTGTATCATGCGCTAAAGGAAAATGAATCCGTTCAGCCTGTTTTTATTTTCGATACTGAAATCCTTGATCAATTAGAAGACAAACAGGACAAACGTGTAGAGTTCATCCATGATTCATTAATTCGAATATAGATCTCTACTCAAAACTTAAGCCGAGCGCAATTTATACCAATCACGATTACGAACCTTATGCAAGGCAGCGTGATCAGAAGATAAAAGAACAGCTCGAAAAGTCTGGGGGAATTTTTAAAAGCTATAAAGACCAGGTCATCTTCGAAAAGGAGGAAGTAACTAAAGACGATGGCAAACCCTATACGATCTTTACGCCTTATAGTCGCAAGTGGAAATCAGCATTGACTAAGTTCTACCTAAAAAGCTATCCGACAAAAAAATACTTCGATCACTTAAAAACCACCAAGCCACTTCCTTTTCCTTCATTAAAAGAAATTGGCTTTGAGAAAACAGATGCAGAATTTCCGGAACGAGTCATTAAGCAATCCATCATTGAAAAGTACGATAAGCAACGAAATTTTCCTGCTATCCACGGTACTTCACGATTAGGAATTCATTTACGTTTTGGAACAGTAAGCATTCGTAAGCTGGCACAACTGGCTGAAAAGAAAAATGAAATGTGGCTCAATGAATTGATCTGGCGCGATTTCTATCACATGATCCTCTGGCATTTCCCACAAGTAGAACATAAGGCATTTAAACCGGCCTATGATCACATCCATTGGCGCAACAATGAAAAGGAATTTGAAAAGTGGTGTGAAGGTCAAACCGGATATCCGATTGTAGATGCGGGTATGCGTGAGCTGAATACAACGGGGTTTATGCATAACCGCGTACGGATGATTGTAGCAAGCTTCCTTACGAAACATTTGTTAATCGACTGGCGATGGGGTGAGGCTTACTTCGCAAAAAAATTATTGGATTATGATCTGGCGGCTAATAACGGAGGCTGGCAATGGGCAGCGAGCTCAGGTTGTGATGCTGCTCCATATTTTCGTGTATTCAATCCTCAGTTACAAACGGAAAAGTTCGATCCGAAATTGGTATATGTTAGAAAATGGGTTCCTGAATTTGAAACGGCCGCCTATCCTAAACCTATGGTCGATCATGCTTTTGCACGCGAGCGTGTGTTAAAGACTTATAAAGAAGGATTGGGTAGAGAAGAATAATATCTTTAACCATTTCAATAAAAGAAAACTTCATCCACAAACACCCATGCCGGTTTTCCTTTCGATGAATGCCAGGATGGAAGTTTACTTAAAGGTTTAGCAACTACTTTGTAAAAAACATAGCTCGTGTTGCTCAATGGAATCGACAATGCTTCAACACTTGAAGCATCATATCCTTTTGGCGTTTCGAATTTCATTGTTTTGATCAATTTCAGATTTTCCTTATCTGTCCCGCCATATACTTCAACTTCGCTTGGAGGAAATACAGATCCTCCTAAACTTCTTGCATAGCTGATCACGATCTCTTTCAGTGTTGGAACATGGTCACCAAAATCAAAACCTGCTTCAAAAGCATTATTGCGGAAACCCAACCATGAGGGCTCTTTCAACACATCTGTAAATCCTTTTCTACCATCAGTAAGACTTGTTGCTCCCTCACCAAGGTATTGTTTATCGGCTGGGCTTAATAATTCCGCTTTCAATGGCTTATATCCTTCCATAAAGACGGTAGA
>JBGATZ010000056.1:3408-15452 GCA_044228905.1 Cyclobacteriaceae bacterium
GTACCATCCAGGCTTACAAGCAAGTGACTTTATTTTAACAGCAGAAGAAATAGCTAACGGCTTTGAATAAACCAAAGCTGAAATACTATCCGGCAGTGTCCCGTCCAGCGTATAGTAAATAATTGCTCCTGGCATAGAATGTTTCAGCGTAAGAAACTCGCCTCTTTTCACTATTCCATCATTGATCAATACAGGTTTACTTAGTCTTAGTTTGGTATCGTCAACAAATTGACTGGTTATAAAAGCGACTTGCGGATACTTCATTGCAAGTTTAATTTTAGCTTCATCTGTTACTTTTGTATTCCAAATAAAAATTTCCCGAAGAGCCGGATTTGATAAAACCGGCTCAAGATCTTTTGCGTTCACTTCTGTTCCGGAAAGCGAAAGCGATTTTAGCTTCTTTAAATCTTTAAGTTGTGAAAGGCCAGAACCCTTTATATCAGAAGAATTGACATTTAATTTTTCAAGGTTCTTAAATGATCCGATTGTTTTCAGTTCTTCGTCTTTCACCGGAATCTTAGAAAGGTTCAGCACTACAATCTGATCTTTAATTTCTTCCAGTTCTTCAAGTGATTTAGTTTGATACATTTCTTTTACAAAAAAATCAACCTGCAATGCAGGACTATTTTGATACAGAGGAAAGATTACTCGAAATGGGTTATTAAGTTTCTGAATTACCTCTTCCGATGGAGACTCAAATTCATATTGAGCTTCGACTGAACCGTTACTGGATTTTTTTAAATTCGGAATAAAAAACCTCAACGAATCACCACTCTTCAATTCATTAAGTCTGACTTCAAAACTTGCTCCAGATTTGATCCAAAGCTCCATCAATCTTATTTCATTTTCAGTCAGTTGCGGTTTCTCTTTCGGAGGCATGTGATCTTCATCCTCCAGTGGCAAATGAATGTATTTGATCATCCTGCTTTCAGATGGCTTACCCGTTTCAAAGACTTTACCGTTCTTACCTCCTTTCTTAAAGGCCGTTTCCGTAGTCATTATCAATTTACCCTTGGCCTTACTTTCATTATGACAGGAAAAACATTTCTGCTCCAAAACAGGAGCGATAGCCGCCTGATAAACAGTAAGGTCTTCAGGAGAAATGATCTTTGATTTCACCATGGGGGCAAAAACATAGTTTTCACCATGAGTAATGTTTGCTCCGCTGTGACCAGTGACCAGTAATAAAATAAATGCAGCTCCACCCGTAAGATAAAAGGCAAGCCGTGGCCGTTCACTTCTCTCAAATAAAATTACCAGTCCATAACACAGGAAGCTCAGAATTAACCCTGCAATCTTATGTTGCTGAATAGCATCTGCACCATACTCTCCTTGCGTAGAAAGAAAAAAGCCTGACAAAGCTGCTACTGAAGCAGAGAGTGATGTAAATGTAAGCACAATTAACATCACCTTGCGGAATCCCTTCTTCTTAAATTCATTTTGAAGAATAACCAGAAGAAGAGCAAGTATCAATGCGCCTATTGGCAAATGAAGAATGGCCGGATGTAATCGTCCTGCCACCTGAAGCCATACCGGTAAAATAATAAGATGGCTGAAGAAGATCAGAACCAAAAGTAGTACCTGAATGAAGAAGATGAGATTAAGAATAAAATTTCTGGCGTTGAACATTCAATTTTGGTTAAGCCAGAATTCCGTTTACTACTTTACCCGCTACATCTGTCAGCCTGTATCTTCTGCCCAGATGTTTATAAGTTAATTGCTCATGATTGAGTCCTAGTAAGTGAAGTACAGTAGCATGAAAATCATTTACATGAACCGGGTCTTTAATGATATTATATCCAAATTCATCTGATTCACCATATACGATCCCAGGTTTTATCCCTCCTCCTGCCATCCAGATTGTATAACAACGCGGATGATGATCACGTCCGTAATTATCTTTTGATAAATCTCCCTGGCAGTAATTTGTTCTTCCGAATTCACCGCCCCAGATCACTAATGTTTCGTCAAGCAATCCACGTTGCTTCAAATCCATAATTAATCCTGCGGTTGCCCGATCAACATCCTGAGCCTGTAATGGCATCTCGCCTACCATATTTCCATGTTGATCCCAACCCTGATGATACAACTGCACAAACCGAACTCCTGCCTCAGAAAGTTTTCTTGCAAGCAAACAATTGGCTGCATACGTTCCGGGCGCAAGACAATCGGCACCATACATTTTGATGATATTGTCTGGCTCCTTTGATCAGTCTGTTAATTCAGGAACAGCAGTTTGCATGCGATATGCCATTTCATACTGCTGAATACGTGTTTGAATTTCGGGATCACCAAATTCTTTATAGTTCAGATCATTCAGTTGTGCGAGGTTATCCAGCATCTTCCGGCTGTCTTTTCGGTCGCGACCGTCAGGATCCTTCAGGTATAGCACTCGTTCTTCGCTACTACTAAATTGCACTCCCTGATGAACACTGTCTAAAAAACCTTTAGTCCATAGTTTAGAATACACGCCCTGACCATTTCCTCTTCCACGTGAAAGCAGCACACTGAATGCAGGGAGATTTTTATTCTCACTTCCTAGTCCATAGCTCAACCAGGCGCCCATACTAGGGCGGTTACCCTGCTGTGCACCTGTTTGCATGAACGTTAGTGCAGGATCGTGATTAATTGCCTCCGTATGCATCGACTTCACTATACAGATGTCATCAACAATCTTTGCAATGTTTGGGAACATTTCGCTTACCCACGCACCAGACTGACCATATTGTTTGAATGAAAAATGAGAGCCAATTAATGGAAACTTTGCCTGGCCGGAAGTCATCCCTGTGAGACGCTGGCCCATGCGAATAGACGCAGGTAATTCTTCACCTGCCATTTTATTCAGCATTGGCTTGTAATCAAAGCTTTCTAACTGTGATGGAGCACCATTCTGAAACAAATAAATTACTCTCTTTGCCTTTGGCGCAAAATGAGGAATGCCGGTGTTTAAAATGGTTTCTGGTTCTCCTTTAAATAAATCAGGGATAAGTAGTGAACCTAATGCAGCAGCACCGATTCCTAAACCCAGCTTTCCAAGAAAGTGCTTACGGGTAATATGAAAACGTTGATCTAAAAATTCGTCTTTCATACGCTTAGGTTTTGGAGATCGATTCTTCCATATTATAAATTGTGTGAATCACCTGCATCAGGGAAGCCAGCGAAATTATATCATCTGCTTTTGTATGAGCAAATTCTCCCGCACTTATCAAGTGTTTTGCTTTTTCCGGAGATTGAGCAAATATTATTTTCTCCTCTGAGAAATAATTGTTGAGGAGCTTAATCTCTTCAGGTTTGGGTTTACGGCAAACAATCGCACGGAATGCTTTTTCTATTTTCTGATCAGAGGTAGATTTTTCAGTCATTAATCGTTCGGCAAAAACACGTGATGCCTCGAGAATAGCAGGATCATTCATCACCAATAAAGCCTGTAAAGGAGTACTGGTCCGCAGCCGTTTCACTTCGCATTGATCGCGATTACTTCCATCAAAAATAAGAATGCCTGGTGGCGGAACTGTACGCTTAATGAATGAATACAATCCTCTGCGGTATAACTTTTCTCCATGGTCCTGGATATAATGAGCCAATACACCACGGCCTGAAGTAGAAGATTCCCAGATTCCTTTAGGCTGATAACCTTTCATACTTGGTCCGCCAATTTCTTTTACCAATAAGCCGCTGCTTGCCAGTGCCAGATCACGAACTGTTTCAGAAGATAATCGTAAACGTGGTCCCCGGGCTAACAAAATATTCTCCGGATCAACTGCGAGTTTATTTTTTGGCACAACGGAAGATTGCTGATAGGTCGAAGACATCACCATTTGCTTCACCAGTCGTTTGATATCCCAGCCATTGTTTACAAAGTCAACTGAAAGCCAATCCAACAGTTCAGGATGCGAAGGCATTTCGCCCTGCATCCCGAAATCACCTGAAGTTTTCACTAATCCTCTTCCGAAGAACTCCTGCCATATCCGGTTCACCATCACGCGGGCAGTCAATGGATTACTTTTATCGAACAACCATTTTGCAAGGCCTAATCGATTGTTGGCATATTTTGTCGAATCGAATGGAAGAATAGCGGATGGGAGATCAAACGCAACTTCATCGCCATGCGCATCATAAACGCCACGCTTTAAAATATACGTTGGTCTTCGTTTCATTGAATCCTGCATCACCATTACTTCAACAGGAGTCGTATCTTTTTTATTGATGAAGGTCAAAATCTTTTCCACTTCTTCCGAGGTGATTTTGATCTTAGGAGGATCCGCCAATGACGCCAGCTGAATATCTCCCTGTAGTCCCTTCTCGGGAACCTGATTAAAAAATGCATACGTGCCATAGTATGCTTTCTGAGAAATCGGGTCATATTTATGATCATGACAATGCGCGCACTCAAAAGTCAACGCAAGAAATGCTTTGCCAAATGTGTTCGTGCGATCAGTCACATACTCTACTCTATATTCTTCCTGTATCACTCCACCCTCCTGTGTGATCTTATGATTGCGATTAAAACCGGTGGCCAGCAATTGTTCTTTCGTAGGATTGGGGAGAAGATCACCAGCCAGCTGCCAGGTCACAAACTGATCATACGGATAATTTTTATTGAACGCATAAATCACCCAGTCTCTCCAGGGCCACATGGTACGTAAACCGTCATCCTGGTAGCCGTGTGAATCGGCATAGCGTGCTACATCCATCCAATACACGGCCATCTTCTCACCATATTGTGGTTGAGCGAATAGCTCATCAACTACTTTTTCATAGGCATTCTTGGATTTATCATTCAGAAAACGGTCCTGCAGTTCTAATGAAGGAGGCAATCCGGTCAGGTCAAAGCTCACACGTTTCAATAATCGTTCTTTATCAGCAATCGGATTAGGCTCAAGGTCCTCGTGCTCCATCGTTGCCAAGATAAATCGATCGATTTCATTAGCTGGCCATTCTTCATCGTCCACGTCAGGTAATGCCGTTTGCTTCGGTGGAATAAATGCCCAATGAGGTTTATACTTTGCTCCCTGATCAATCCACTTTCTGATCAACTCAATCTCTGTTTCATTCAATGAAAGATTGGAATTAACAGGAGGCATTACCTGAGAAGTATCTCTGGTAGAGATGCGCAAATACACTTCTGATTTCTCCGGACTGCCCGGCACAATCACGTGAGCGGATGGATTGTCTTTCTATGCTACGTATGCATTCTCTGCAAGATCCACACGAAGATGCGCTTTACGTTGATTCGCATCAGGGCCGTGGCATTTAAAACAACGATCGGAAAGCAATGGCCGAATATGAAGATTATAGTCCACTGAATCTGGCCGGCCGGCAATGGTCTGTTTCCTGTTACACGATGAAAGAATCGTCACGGCAAGGGCGAAACCAAACAGCCAGATTGAACGACAAAATCTCATTCAGAAATCGTTTGTAGACAGTTAAAATTGACATTTTTTAGTCATTTTCAAAACCTTTTTTCCACTCGCCTGTTTTTATTCCGATTTGAAAACATACACTCTTTCCCGAACACAGTTTCTCCCTATTTCTCTACAGGAAGCCTGGGACTTCTTTTCCTCACCAAAGAATCTGGCAGAGATCACGCCTTCACGAATGAATTTCAAAATTTTGTCAGTAGCGGGTGGAGACCAGTTATTTGCCGGACAGATCATCAAATATAAAGTAAGCGTCTTGCCTTTTGTGAGATTAACCTGGGTTACCGAAATCACAAAAGTTCGCAAGCCTTATTATTTTGTAGACGAACAGCGGACTGGTCCGTATTCATTATGGCATCACGAGCATCATTTTAAAGAAGTAGCCGGTGGTATAGAAATGACCGATCAGCTCACCTATTCCATTCCATTGGCTTTCATTGGCCAACTTGCAAATAGCATTTTTGTAGAGCGTGAAGTAAAAGGTATTTTTGACTATCGGTACAAAACATTAGAAAGGTTATTTCCAACTAAGAAGCAATGAATGCAGTAACGATCATACTATGTAGTGTAATTGTAATCGCGACATTTCTCTTTTGGGAATTTGTAGCCTGGTTCACTCACAAATATGTGATGCACGGATTCCTTTGGATCTGGCACAAATCACATCACACTGTGCATGACCACACATTAGAAAAGAATGACTGGTTCGCAGTGGTATTCAGTCTTCCTTCCATTGGATTATTTTACTATGCCACTCTTGTCGTTTATAATCCTTACCTGATTTCGGTTGGGCTGGGTATACTTTGCTATGGAATTTTCTATTTCATTTTTCACGACATCATTGTACATCAGCGGATCAGATGGAGACCTGAAAACAGGAGTAAATATTTACAACGAATGATTCACGCGCATTATGTTCATCACAGCAGGCATACAAAGGAAGATTGTGAAGCATTTGGTTTTCTGATTGCTCCAAGAAAGTACGAGCCTCAAAAGTTTGTTCTGAAAAAAGAACGTCAGGATACACAGTAACAATTTCAATTGATGGAACACTACTATTATTTATTAATTGATTTCTTCTCGATCCTCTTTCCTTTCCTTTTTAGTTTTTACCCTAAGGCCAAATTCTCGAACAAGTGGAAACAACTATGGCCAGCCATACTGATTCCGGCCGTGTTCTTCATCGCCTGGGACGAATGGTTTACATCCATGGGAGTTTGGAATTTTAATCCGCGTTATCTCACCGGAATTTATTTTTTCAACTTACCAATCGAAGAGGTGTTGTTTTTTATCTGCATTCCGTATGCCTGCGTATTCACGTATGAAGCGGTGAAGCACTTTTCTAAAAAGGATATACTTCAGAACTACGCTCATTCCATTTCAATACTCTTGATTTTCTTCCTCCTTACATTAGGATTTATGAATCTGGGCAAATGGTATACCTCGATGACATTTATTCTGGCTTCGGTCTTTCTTCTGGTTCACATCATAGTCTGGAAATCAGAATACCTTGGGCGGTTTTATTTTGCATTTCTGTTTATTCTTATTCCTTTCTTCATCGTGAATGGAATACTTACGGGAACGGGCATTGAAGAACCGATCGTGCGCTACAATGATTCAGAAAATCTTGGAATTCGCATGGGCACCATACCCTTTGAAGATACCTTTTATGGAATGCTATTGATACTGATGAATGTAACCATCTTCGAAAGACTTCAAAAAAGAAAGGCCCTCGTTTGAGGGCCTTTTGCTTTAATCTTGTTCAGTAACTTCCTTTTTTTCAGAAGTCTTCTTTGTCTTAGGCTTGGATTTTTTCAACGTTGCCTTCATCTTTTTAGCAACCTTGTTAGCAATTTTTTTTGAGGTCTTCTCTACCAGCTTCTGTAACTTCTTTCCTTCTTTCGAAAGACCAGTTGTTTTGATTGTATCATGGATAGAATCTGACACCAGGTGAGAGATCTCCTTTTTTCCTTTCAGAACCATTTTTTCCATAGGGTTGAATTGTGTTATCACAATGTTAGTATTAATAAATCATGAACAGAGTTAACATTCCATTAATATGTCCACAAATTATCCCCAAAAATCCCCTGTTGCGCAACAGGTTTCTATCTAAGAAACAAAATTTGCATTTGAATCAACTAAAAGGCCTGTCCGGTCGATTTTTGAACTATTAACCGCAACCCGTTTATTCATAGCGCAGGGAATTAATTGGCTTAGCCATGGCTGCCTTCAACGCCTGAAAAGCAACCGTAATCCAGGCAATCGCCAAAGCAGATATTCCGCTGATTACGAAAATAACGATGCTGATATCGATGTGATATGCAAACTGACTCAACCAATAATCAAGAAGAAAGTATGCCGGCACAAAAGCAAGAACAATCGACACTACTACCAGTATTGTAAACTCCTTTGACAATAAAGTAGTAATACTGAATACGGTTGCTCCCATTGCCTTACGAATTCCAATCTCTTTTGTACGTTGCTCTGCGGTAAAGGCAGCCAGTGCAAATAATCCCAGACAAGCAATAAAGATAGCCAGCGAAGTAAACACAGAGAATAATTTGCTCAGACGTTGCTCTTCACGAAATAGTTCATCGAAGTTCTGATCAAGGAACGAGTACTCAAATGGATCACCAGCAGCGTACTGCTTCCATAGTTGTTCGGTCTCTTTTACAGCATCGGTGGCAGATCCACTATAGCGAATCACCAGATTGTTTGCATTTTCCGTAAGACGAATAACCATTGGTCTCACTTTTTCCTTGAAAGATTCAAAGTTGAAATCCTTCACTACTCCAACCACTTTCAATCTGATTTCCTGATTGGGGCCATCAAACGTGATAATCTCTTCATTCAATGGATTGGCATAGCCTAATTCTTTTGCAGCTGCTTCATTAATTACTACAGCCACACTATCTGAAGGAAAATCCTTAGAAAAATAACGTCCCTGAGTCAAGTCAAACTTCAAAACATCCAGATGATCGTAATCAGCAAAGTAAGTACCCATAATATGATCCTGTTTGTCCGCTACAGATCTGAATGCGGTAGTATTGTTCACCCCTGGAAAAACATTATTAGTGAAGCTCAGCTTCTCAATTCCACTCTTTGTTGCCAATGCATTTTTAAATGCCTGTTGGTTGGTATTTAATCTTCTTGTATTGGAAAGTACCAGTACGTTATGTTTATCCAGCCCCATGTGGCGATTCTGCAAAAAGCTGATTTGCTGATAACCAATTGTAGTACAAATGATCAATATTATTGATAATGCAAATTGGAATACTACCAACCCGCTTCGAATGCCTTTACTCTTCAATCCCGCACGTACTTTTCCCTTCAACACCTCCACAGCGCTAAAGCTGGTTAAGTAAAATGCGGGATAACTTCCCGCCATCAGTCCGATAATCAATACTAACCCCACTGCCCCCAATAAGAATACAGGGCTCATCAATACACCAAAACCGAGTTCTTTGCCTGACAGCAAATTAAATTGAGGTAATAGCAGATATGCTGCAGCTATAGAAATAATCACAGCGATTAATCCATACACCATTGACTCAGCCAGGAATTGATAAACCATCTGGCTTCTGAAAGATCCTAACGTTTTTCTTAAGCCTACCTCTTTTGCACGGCCGGCAGAACGCGCAGTAGATAAGTTCATAAAGTTGATGCAGGCAATAATGAGAATGAAAAGCCCTACAGCAGCAAATACATAAACATAAGTAATACTGCTGCTTGCCTCAATTTCATCATTCCATTTAGAGTATAAATGAGAATCAAGCAATGGATAAGAAACATAACTGTAACGATTCCCTTGTTCACGAAACTTATCCAACGGCACTCCGATAAATTGTTCAATTTGAGGCCCTACATGCTTCACCACAAGGTCTTCCAGTTTTGCGTCAATGCTTTCAATAGTTGTGTTAGCGTTTTTTCTGAAATAAGTATATAAACCATTATTCAGCCAGACACCATTTTCATAGTTATCCTTGTTTGAACTTGTAGAAATCAATGCCTGAAAAGTAAAATGCGAATTGTGAGGTGGATCGGCAGCTATACCAGTAACCTTATAAGACTTATTATCATTACCTATGGTAATCAACTGACCAACGGCCGAACCGCTGAAATATTTCTTCGCCAGCTTATCGGTAAGTACTACGCTGTTTGGCTCTTTCAATACAGTAGTAGCATCGCCTTCCTTCAATTCAAAAGAGAAAAACTGAAAGAAATTAGAATCAGCGAATAAAATTTTATCTTCAGTGAAAGCTTTATCACCTTGTTTAAATACGAGATTATTGCGTGCATCTACCCGCGTAGCCTGCTCTACACCTGGAATCTCGGAAACCATCGTACTCGCCAGCGGAGGGCATGAACTCGCAGTCATTATTTCCTGTCCTGAAATAGCGCCATGAAGCCCGATCCGGTACACGTTATCCGCATCTTTATGAAACTTATCATAACTCAATTCATCCGTGATGTATAGAATGATAAACAGACAGGAGATCACCCCCACTGCCAAACCAAAGATGTTGATGGCTGAGTAAAAGGAATGCTTCCGGATGTTTCGTAAGGCAACTTTGAAGTAGTTTTTAAACATATGCAGGTTAATTATTGGGCAATAAAATTTTAGAGGGCATGTTCTGCCCTGATCATTCTTCTGTAAATCAGGATTTGCAACTGAGACGCTCTGGTTACATGAAATGTTGCAGCGTCTCAGTAAAATAAATTACCTACTCATCGCGCAACGTTTTGGTCGGGTTCATCGTAGCAGTGTTGTAAATCTTGAATCCAATTGTTACTGCAGAGATAGAAAAGAGGATAACAGCGGAAATCACGAACGTAAATACCGTAGCCGATTGATAATAATCCCAAATGCTGTCCATCAACGCCTCAGAAAGGAAGGCTCCGGCAAAAGAGCCGAATATCGTTGCAACAAGGAGGATAATGACAAATTCTGTATTAATCACCCGAGCGATATTACCCACGGAAGCTCCCAACACTTTCCTCACGCCTATTTCCTTCATTCGTTTGATGATGTTCAACGATACTAGCGTAAATAATCCGGTAGCAGAAAGCATCATGGCTACAATCCCCAAAAACACGAACATCTTCACAATGTTGTTATTCACATTCGATGCTTCAGCAACCTGCTCATCCATGTAACGACTGAAGTACGAGCGATTAGGGAAAATTTCCTTCCACTTTTTCTCCATAAATTGATTAACGGCCACAATGTTCTTCGCATCTGCGCTAACTAAAAAGTGTGTGTATTTGGTTTGAGGTGTATATCGGATCATCAATGGATCAGTTTGTCTCCATAAACCCTGTGTGTAAGCATCCTTCACTACACCTACAACATATAATTTCACCGTGTCCATCCAGGTGATTTCTTTCCCGATTGGCTTATCCCATCCAAAGCTTCTCGCCATCTTCTCTGTAATAATAACAGACTCTTTCACGTCTGTTTCTGAATCCTTCTGGAAGTCTCGTCCCTCCACCAGATCCAGACCAACGGTTTTAAGGTAGTTATCTCCTACGTTCATGATATCGACTTCAATTTCCTTTCCTTCATGTTTGATCGGGTCATTATACATACTGGAAAATATATGGTGAGTCGATCCTGCAATTGAAGAGATGTCCGCATTTTCTGCAAGGGCATTGCGATACATTTCAAACTCGTTTCCATCATTGATGTAGGTAAATACTACTCCTTTCTGGTCAAAGCCCAGATCAAAGTCGCGCTGATACTTTGCATTACCTATGAACGCAAAGCTGCATACAATCGCTATGAGCGAAATTCCATATTGCAACACCAGTAAGATTCGGGTGAAGTAATTGGTACCTCCAAACTTCAGTTTGCCTTTAAGGATACTAATTGGTTGAAATTGACTGATATAAAGTGCAGGGTAACTACCCGCCAGAATTGCCGTAAAAATCAATGTACCAATCATCAGGAACAAGAAGTCAGGCTTGCCTGTATAATTGGTGGTTAACTTCATGTAAGGCCATAAATTATTGAAAGCCGGAATCAGAAAGACCTCTGCAATCACCATTCCCAGCAACAAAGCCAGGAAACAAATGAGCATGGTCTCACCCATGAATTGAGCGATCAGCTGCACACGGTGACTTCCCATTACCTTGCGGATTCCAATTTCTTTTAATCTTCGGGATGAAACAGCTACAGCTGTATTGGTAAGATTAAAACATGAAATCAAAAGAATCAGAATACCCATCAGGCCTGTTCCCACTACCGCAGCAATAGGCGATGCATCACGTGTCCATGTTCCCTGACGATCAGTCACTTCATCTCTTAAAGCCATGCCCTCAAGTGGATCAAGTTTAAACGACCGGATGATGAAATCTTCTCTTACCTTATTGTTGTTTTCGGTAAATGGCTTGAGTTGAGATTCAATTGCACTGATTCGTGATGGGTTTTTAACATTGATAAATACCGTTGCCCGGTAATACCAGTTGGTACCGTTTTTCAAATCGGGTTCACCATCCAGGTAATTTTCATATAAGGTAAATGCATCATCATTAAAACTGGAATTGGTAGGTGGAAGTTTATATACTCCTGCAATTACAAATTCCTTCAGGTTATTTTCCGAAACAATCTGTGTAATTGTTTTA
>JBGATZ010000057.1:0-15712 GCA_044228905.1 Cyclobacteriaceae bacterium
CGCTTCATTGGGCCTGATGGAAGCGGCACATTGGTTTCATTACTCGAAGTAAGAAAACCGGAGTATGTTTCAGCTAAGCATATTGCCATCCTTCTGCCTGGTGGCGTTGAAGATCGTACAAGTGATGTGGCTAAAGAATGGGTTGGGATGACGGAGACCTATACATTTAAAGAGAATGGCGACTCAACTGAATTGATTGTTGAAATGAACTCTTATCCTGCTTGGGAAAAAATGCTCGAAGACGGCTGGCCGTTAGCGTTGAAGAAGCTGAAAGAGATTTGTGAGCGTTAACTACTTAATGTTCGGATCAGTCAATCTCTTTTTAATTCTACTCAACCCCATTTCACAATTTGGTTTCAGTGCTTTGATGTCATCGTTTTTTGAGAAGCCGATGACAGATAATGCTGATTGCAGACACGATTGAGCTAATACCAACTCTGATCTGGTTGCTGTTTTTTTGTTAATTACATCTACTGCATAGTTGTAATTTTCGCTGATCAGCTCATTTGGATTGGCCGGGTTAAATAGATAAGAGCGTTTCGCAATTCGTAATTGTTGTTTCTCCGGACTCATTTTGGCCAGTTGAGTTAATGAATCCTTATAGTTCAGATAACCCATTCTTTTTATAGAGTGATCAATCCCATTTTCATGTTTAGCAAATGCGACTGAAGTGATCGGTGTGTTTTGAAGCTGGAAAACCGGATCGCAGGGGAGATGATCATTTAAAAAGGAATCGGGGTGACCTAAGAAATAATCCGTATTCAACCGCTGAATGAAATGTGGCCTTTGCGATCCTTCTGCTTCCAGTGAAGTAACAGACCAGAAGAGATCGCATACTAACCAGGTGGAATTAATATTGACTACATTCCATGCATGGTTGGATTCATACAGTGGATCACCTGGAATAAAGCCCGGATATTTAACGTACCCTAAAACTTTGAAGTTCGGAATATGAGCTTCCTTGCAAAAAGCGGTAACGAGGTTTGAAAATTCATCACATAATCCGATTCGCGATTGAAATGATTCTGTGAGAGACAACGGATTCCCTCCATAAAAGAACCGGGAGGAATCGGCACTCATATTATTGTATGCCCACAATAAGAGTAAGTGTAATTGTTCCTTTTTGTCTGATGAAGCCAGGAGTGCCTGTTTGGTGAAATCAGAAAGCGATGAAAAAGATTTACTGTTTAGCGGTATGAATTTTTCCAGCGTATGCACATTAATTCTTTGCATGGTATCCGCATAGGTCAATTCCCGGGGAAATTTATCTTTCAGGAATTTGATCGCTTCGGAATCATTAAGCCTGGCACCTCTTTTTAGAAGACGGATTGCGGTGGAGTGGTCTTTGAGCTGATAATTAATTACCGCGAGATTGTATAACGCATCGGTATGGTTGGGATCAAGTTTAATGGCATTTTCAAATTCAGCAATGGATTCAAATAGTTTATTGTCTTGAAAAAGAGTTAGCGCTTTCGAATAAGCCTCATTCGCCAGTGTACTGTTCTGAGCTGAAATTCGTAGGGAAAGGGAAAAGGTAAACAAGACAAGGATAAAAAGCCTCATAATACAATTGGTGACGGGTGCAAGATACAAATCATTGCATTTAGCGCGGGTCTCTGACACGTGCTTTATTAAGGCGAGTGTAATGATCTCGCCTCGTTTAATTTTTACTTATTACCTTGCTATATAAATAACTTCTTATGCGACTAGTACTTCTTTCGCTATTCGTTATCATTGCCTCATTTGCTGAGGCACAACGTCCCGATCAAAAAACGTACTGCAATCCGATGGACATCAACTATCGGTATAACTACGAGCAGCTTAATGATAGTATCTCATATCGCTCGGGGGCCGATCCCGTGATCATCAATCACAAAGGTGAATACTTTTTATTTGTCACCATTTCAGGCGGATACTGGCACTCCAAAGATCTGGTGAACTGGAATTATATCGTTCCCGATAAATGGCCCATGGAAGACATGTGTGCCCCGGCTGCGCTTTCTGTTCGCGATACACTTTACCTCTTCCAATCCACCTTTGAACAAAGACCGATCTTTTATTCTTTGGAACCGGAAAGAGGAAAACTCCTTTTTTATAATCGCTGGCTTCCACGTTTGCCCAAGGATATTGGTCCCTGGGATCCGGCTTTGTTCTATGATGAAGAGCTGGATAAGTGGTATATGTATTGGGGCTCTTCCAATGTATATCCGTTGTTTGGTGCTGAACTGGATAAGCGTAAGCGCTTAAGCTATAAAGACAAATACAGGGAACTGATCTATCTCCATCCAGAAGAACATGGATGGGAGCGTTTCGGTCGTGATCATCGGTCAACCATTACTCCTTTTACAGAAGGAGCCTGGATGACCAAGTACAATAAGAAGTACTATCTCCAATACGGAGCTCCGGGTACAGAGTATAACGTGTATGGAAACGGTACGTATGTAGGCGATCATCCTCTTGGTCCGTTTACGTATGCTCCCTATAATCCAATCTCCTATAAACCCGGTGGCTTTGTGAATGGTGCCGGTCACGGCAATACGTTTCAGGATAATTATGGCAACTATTGGAATACAGGTACCCCATGGATTGCAGTGAACTGGAACTTTGAGAGACGAATCGCGATGTTTCCTACCGGCTTTGATAAGGATGGACAGATGTTTGCCAATACCCGCTTTGGTGATTTACCTCATAAGCTGGCAACTGGTAAATGGACCAATAAGGATGAATTGTTTACAGGTTGGATGTTACTATCCTATAAAAAACCGGCTACTGCTTCCTCGACACTGGATACTATGAACGTCAGTAAGGTTACTGATGAGAACCCACGTACATTCTGGGTAGCCAAAGAGAATAAGGAAGGGGAGTCGGTAACAATTGACCTGCAAAAAGAACAGGAAGTAAAGGCATTGCAAATCAACTATACCGACTATATGTCCAATATCTATGATGGCTTTGATCCTAAGATCTATACTCAGTTCCGGATTTTCCATTCGGCAGATGGGAAGAAATGGGAGAAACTCTTCGATAATACGAACGAAAAGAAGGACAGACCAAATGCCTACATTGAATTGGAACAACCTGTAAAGACCCGCTTCATCAAATATGAACATGTTTACGTTGCTTCACCTCAGCTGGCAATCAGTGATATTCGCATATTCGGAAACGGTTTCGGCAAACCTCCGAAGACTCCTTCAAAATTTACTGCCAGGCGTGGTGATGATACCAGGGATGCCTTTGTAAGCTGGGAGAAAGTACCAGGAGCAGTTGGATATAACATTCTTTGGGGGATTGGTAAGGATAAATTATATCAAACGTATCAGGTATTCGGTGATCAAACCAATGCATTGGAGGTTCGTGCATTGAATAAAGGTGTGGATTACTACTTTGCGATTGAAGCATTCAACGAGAATGGTGTATCGAAAGCAAGTGAAGTCATCTCTACACCCAATCATAAGTAAGATCAAGTGTTACTTGAAGTAACTCGTCTCATTTTTATAGCTTCATAGCAAACATTACTGCAAATCATTTGCATTAATGTATTCATTGCACGACTTTTATAATTATTTTTTAATCAAACCACTACAACCACTATGAGTTTTACAGATCTAATCATTGAATCCGACCTCGCGGAAGTAGCTGAGATACGGATTGATCCCATTACCAGTGCCCGCTCACTCTTTTCTATGAAAGAGTTTAAGCCGGAAGAAGCTATTGTGGGCTTCATTGCACGTGCTACTCATACTACTCCAAATTATTTAACTGTACAGATCAAGGACGATGTTCATATCGAGCTTCTTCCTGAGTGCCTGGAGTGCGCTAATCACAGTTGTGATCCCAATTGCTTCTTTAATACCACCACTATGGAGCTGGTTGCTATTAAACCAGTGAAGAAGGGCGATGAGCTGACCTTCTTTTACCCTTCTGCTGAGTGGGATATGAACCAGGCGTTTCAATGCAATTGCGGAAACAAAGATTGCGTTGGGTTGATCAAAGGCGCTAAATACCTTTCAGATGCTGCGTTGAAGAAATACCGCTTTACGGACTTCATTCAAAGCAAACTTGCAGCAAGACAGCTATTCTCCTAATATTGAGCAATTAATTATTATTTAACCCAGGCTCCGCTTGCCTATATAAAAAGACCCTTGAAAAAGGGTCTTTTTTGTTTTGTGCTTTTAATTCCAATCATCGCTTCACTGTTACTACTCCGGAACTACTTAGCATTTTCTTGTCGGATTCTGGTGTATTCCAGTTCTGATCAAAGAATCCTTCCGATACTTTCGTTTCAGAATTGTCCTTGAAAAGAATAAAGTCTTTGTTGGCACCCAATACCATCAGCTGAGGTGTGGAGAAGAATCCTTGTGGCTTGGATACGGTCCACCAGGGCAGACCTGAATTTACTGTAATGTAGTGGCCATTGATCGGGAAGGTGTACAACAATCCATAGTTGGTTGCCGAAGCACTGAGTTCTATCGGTAACTGCGCACTGTATTGTTCAATTAATGAATTGGTTTCCTTTGTACCAAACAGAATCAGGTTACTGCTTTCCAGATCGCTTGGACGAATTTCCTTATCTGATGCGACACGCGGGAAGAACAATAATCTTCCCAGGAAAGCACCACGATACGTTGACCATGCAGCAGCCTGTTCAGCCAGTTCTCTTCTTTTCTTCAGTTCTTCTTCGGATGGATTACCTGCAGTGCCATACACATAAACATGTCTGGTTGCAAAGGATGCAGAGATCGGCCCTTCTGAACCCTGCTTCTTGGCTTGCGCAGTTGCTTCATACTTATTATTCACCCATTTTCCTGCTTCTTGCTTAAATGACAATGATTCAGAAGAAGCAACCTTGATCTTTCCGTCAAGCGTGACCTGCAATGGCTGACCTGCTTTGTATTGAGGATGGCCAGTCAGTGTTAATGTAAACGCTCCAAGATTTGAGGTGGTAATGTCTAATGTGTTGGCAGCAGTGAACTTCGCAGTAATTGTAGCCAACGTGCCAGGTGTAAGCTGATCGAAATGTACCCAATACGCTTTAGCATAATTGTAACTTCTTGAATTGAACCTCACTTCGTTCGGATAGTTGTTGCGTTTGAATTTGCTGAACCATTCGAAGATGAACTCATCTTTGTAGGCGTTTTCCCAGCTGTTATGATTCACTCCCGGATATTCAATATACTCTACCGAAGCTCCAAGCTCTTTTAATTTCTTCGTCCAGTCGCGGGAAACAGTTACAGGTACTGCCTGGTCTTTGTCACCATGAAAGAAATGAAAAGGAACATTCAATCCATTGGCAGCAAGATCTTCGGTGCCTTGTGGTGGCGCAGGACAAACCGGAGCCATTGCAGCCCAAAGGTCAGGACGTGTTAATCCGATCCATAATGTTCCACCACCGCCCATCGAAAGTCCGGTGAGATAAGTACGATCTTCATCAATGCTGAATCGTTTCTTCACGTCTGCCAATACATCCATTACATCTTTCTCGGTAATACCCTGGTAGCCCATTGTGCCTCTTGCATAAGGACTGGCCACAATGTATTCTACATCTTTCCATTCGGGAAAATAGCGTGAAGCCTCTACGTCTGTTTCGCCAGGTGTGTTACTCTTGCCGAACACACGCTTTAATGCAAGCCGGTGATTTGACCCCGCTCCATGAAGCATCATGATGAAGGGATACTTCTTTTGCGGGTCGTAATTTTTTGGGAGGTACAATCCATACGGTTGCTCGGTATCATCTATATCTGAATAGATGGTAAGCACTTGCGGGCCTGCAGGAAGTTTCTGTGCAGACGCATAGAGGATTGCCGCCAGCACCATCAGTATAGTGAGGCTTGATTTTCTTTGATTCATATCAATAAAGTTAGAGTGTAAGCTTATTTGTGATCGGAGAACATCCATTCCAGAAATGCCGGGGCGGCATAGGCTTTATCCCAGCTATTATGATCAACTTCCGGATACTCGGTATAGTTAACATCGGCCTTTAATTGTTTTAATCGCGCAAACATTTCGCGGCTGTGCTTCACAGGCACGACACTATCAATATCTCCATGAAATAACCAAAAGGCAGTCTTGGTTTGTTTTTTTGAATACATGTTCACGTCTCCGCCTCCACAGACAATCGCGGCTGCGGCAAACAAGTTTGGATTGCGATAGATTGCTTCCAGTGAACCCATTCCTCCCATAGACAGACCGGTGATGTATACTCTTTTCGGGTCAACACTTTCTGTTTTAATGATCTGATTGGTAAGTTCAATAGCCAAACGTAATCCTTTGGTGATCGGATATTGATAATTGAAATCGAGATCCAACGGATACTTGGTCCGTTCAAATTTCACTGATGCCCAATACGTATCTGCCGGACACTGAGGTACAATTACAATGGCAGGAAACTCTTTACGTATAGCGGAATCCAGAAATAATTTGGTTCCGTGAGTGAGTTGTTTCTCATTGTCCTTGCCTCGTTCTCCTCCACCATGAAGAAAAAGAATCAAAGCGTATTTTTTCGTCTTGTCATAATTCTCAGGATAGAGAATGCGATAAGGCAAAGTATCTTTTTTGGAATCAATGTATTGCTTTTTCTGGTAGAGCGAAAAGTCCTGGGAGATGCCAGCGAAGCTGATAAACAATAAAAAAATAGAAAGAGCCCTCATGGTAGAATAATAGTAGATTTTAATTTGGTCAATATAGGGAGTACATCTTTAAAATTTAAATAGAAAGGAACCAGTTGCCTGAATTTTTACCTATACGACCAATGTTGTGTTAAATGTGTGTCCCTTACACAATGATAGGCAGAATCAATATTTCGGCCAATTTTTTCAAATAATTTGCTACTCGTCAAAAAATGTATTATCAATACAGCGATATTTGTCCCCTATGACTACCAGTAGTACCAAAGAGTTTAAAGAATTTCTGGCAACCGGAGATCAGACGCACATTCCAAATGTGTCTGTCGATTTAGTGATCTTTGGATTTCATGAAGATCAGCTCAAAGTATTACTCCTGAAATGGAAAGCCAGTGGTCAGTGGTGCCTGCCTGGTGGGTTCATTCAAAAGTCAGAAGCGATTGACGCTTCGGCAGTACGCACTTTGAAAGAGCGCACTGGCCTGAGTTCCATTTTTCTGAAACAGTTTCATGTGTTTGGTGATCCGGAAAGAGAAAAAAAGAAAGACGATTTTCTTTCCGTTCATGGAACAAAGAAAGACAGTTGGCTACTGCAGCGATTTATAACCGTGGGCTATTACGCGTTGGTAGAGTTCTCGAAGGTGAGCCCTCATCCCGACATGCTTTCCGAAGATTGCAAGTGGTGGGATATTCACAAGGTCCCCAAACTGATTTATGATCACAATCAGATTCTTAAGTCCGCACTGGAATCTCTTCAGTTAAGCTTGAATGATTATCCAGTGGGGTATAACCTATTGCCGGAAAAATTTACTATGCCTGAACTTCAGACACTTTATGAAACCATTTTGGATGTGTCTATTGACAGAAGAAATTTTCAAAAGAAAATGTTGGCGCTAGGCTATCTCGAACGCCTGAAAGAAAGAAAGACCGGAGGGGCACATAAGGCACCTTACTTATACCGATTCGATAAGAAGAAATATGAGAAGGCGATGAAGCAGGGATTGAAGTTCCGCTTTTGATTATTCGCTCTTACAAACGCTGACTCCGGTTCTTCCACCGGAAGCCTCCAGTTGATTGGATCTTCCAATGTTTCCAGCGGCAAGAATAATATCACGGTCAGGGCCGCTTTCGCCTAAGTGAATTTTGATGCAAGCCTCTAAGTCTATTAAATCCTGATAGGAAACAGTAGTTTCATTCGTCATTTTTGAAATGGCTGTTTCACTTTTGCCTGTAGCTGCAGTGACCGGGCTCAGTAATACAGCAATGTCAGCGTCA
Source organism: Cyclobacteriaceae bacterium (assembly GCA_044228905.1). GTDB lineage: Bacteria > Bacteroidota > Bacteroidia > Cytophagales > Cyclobacteriaceae > ELB16-189. The sequence continues at coordinate 7,895 of JBGATZ010000057.1, forward strand.
GGAGTAGCGAGGTTGCCCAGGTGAAGGTGTACTGGAAACTTCTGAGTGCCATCGGTTCCTTTCAGATCCACTAATGCAGTGGTCGTTCCATCTTTGCGTTCTTTAAAGGTGATAATACCACTTACTGAATATTGAGAAGCAGATTGCAAATTGTAGGTGATCTCGTTGCCGGTAAACTCACTGGCTACTTCGTTTTCCTGGCAGGCACACAGGGCCAAACTGACTAGTAAAAACATCAAACGCTTCATAAAACCTCCTGATTTATAGTGATAAAGCTAAAAAATTAAAACAATATTCATCCTGAATAAGTATAAGGACTTAGATTTGTTAGATCATTGGCCTGTTTTCTGGCATGAATGTCGCATTAAACAACGAACCACATACCGGCTTATTTCTGTGAAATATTTTATTCCCGTCTTTTTTTTAATTCTGGGCTGTAGTCGTGCCGTCAATACCAGTCTGAAAACCGATTTGCAGAACACCAGACCGGCATGGCTGTCTGCCAAGCCTCCACAAGATACTTATTATATAGGCATTGGCCATAGCGTAAAAGACGGTACAAATAATTACATCCAGGAAGCGAAGAAAAGCGCATTGGAGGACATGGTTTCCGAAATCAAAGTCAATGTTTCTTCCACTTCTATTTTAAGTCAGATCGATGCGAATAAGGAGTTCCAGGAAAAATATGAGCAGATCATTCAAACTACAGCTGCCGATGAGATTGAAGAATTTGAGCAGGTGGATGCATGGGAAGATGTCAAAAACTATTGGCTGTACTATCGTTTATCGAAGCAGCGCTATAAAGAGATTAAAGACGAACAGAAGCGTAATGCCGTGACATTGGCTCTTGATTTCTTTACAAAGGCAAAGCAATCGGAGAGGGCAAATCAAAATATACAGGCGCTCGGTTTTTATTTTCAGGGATTTAAATCAGTAGAAAAATACCTGGCTGAACCTATTCGTATTGACTTTGAAGGCAAAGAGATTTTGTTGACGAATGAGATCTATGCAAACATTCAGCAGTTGCTCGATAAGATGCAACTCTCGGCTGATCCATCAGAAATTGTGGTTAATCGCAGAGTGGCACAAAGTGCCCAGTCTGTGAACGTGAAAGCATTCTATAAGGACAACAAAAAAGTGATTGCCGATCTTCCCTTGAAAGCAGGATTTGAAAAAGGTGCCGGTGATGTATTCCCTGATTATAAAACAGCAGAGAACGGAGTATCTAAAATCCTGATCACGAAGATCAGTTCACGCGATCTGGAACAAACAGTGGGAGTGAAGTTAAACTTGCTGGCCTTCGCTGAACAAAATGCTTCTGATATTTACACGTTGGTTGCTCAAAAGCTGGACGTACCTAAAGCAAACATCTTATTGAAAGTACAACGTCCACTTGTTTACCTTACTGCAGTCGAAAAAAGCCTTGGAGCAACTAAAGCAAATCAACAGCTAACCAATCGCATCAAGAATTATCTGACCAATTCAGGATTTGAATTTACAGAGGACAAGAACAAAGCAGAGTTAACTCTGGATGTGAATTCCAACTCTGAAAAGGGGGCACAGTCGGGAAGTATTTTTATCACCTATGTTACCGCTGTGATCCGCGTAGCATCAGCTAAAGACAATAAAGAAATCTATGCAACCACTCTGGATCGGATCAAAGGGTATAGCCTGGATTACGAACGTTCCAGTCAGGAGGCGTATAACAAATCGTTGGAGAGCCTTGAAAAAGAAAAGCTGCCTGAGTTACTGAATGCGATTTTGCAGTAAAAACGAGGTTTTAATGTTTTTTCGAAGGAAAAATGATTGAACTTACAGTATGGCCTGTTAATTGCATTAGCTAAATTGCAAAACCAATTTTTATCCCACGTATATGAAAAAGTTAACTAACCTTTCTTTTGTAGTGATGATGGCTGCAGCTATTGTAATAGCTGGCTGTAAAGGAAAAGAGAAATTGCCAAAGGGTGAAACGGAAGTAAACGTTCCTTGCTCAGGTCCGGATTACTTTACCAATGCTAAATTCTTCCGCGCCAATTCAATCGGAGAAAGCATGGATCAGGTGACTTCTAAAAAGAAAGCGTTGACTAACGCCCGCAACGAACTGGCTCAGGCAATTAACACTACTGTAAAAACAGTAACTGACAACTATGTGAACTCACGTACTATGAATAACAAGGAAGAGCTGGAACAACGCTTCGAGAGCTTGAATCGTGAAGTAGTAAACCAGTCATTGTCAGGTATCGTAACTAAATGCGAGAAGCTGATGAAAACCGATGCTGGTACATACAAGACATATGTAGCGCTTGAGCTTTCTGCTGAAGATTTGGTAAAGCAATACAATGAGCGTCTTTCTAAAGATGAGCGTTTGAAAATCGATTACGATTACGAAAAGTTCAAAGACACATTCAATGCTGAAATGGAAAAAATGAACAAGAACTAATTGTTCGTTCATCTGATAAAACAAACCCTGGCCTCGGTCGGGGTTTTTTATTGCCTTTGTTTTTTTGATTTCATCGACTTGACGGGCATGGCGGCATTACATTTCCTGATGCTTTACGTTCTGCTTCATTAACGCTTTCCAGTTCGAGTTTTAATTCAGGGTATTCTTCAGTCACGGCAGCTTCTACATGTCCGTCCTGGAAGAAATGAATGCCTAAATGATTGGGTTCTGCCGGAAAGGGTTCCTGTATCCTCACCTCTTGTCTGCAGACGGTTACGTTGTCATGTGTCCATTCTACTGTAACTGTCATTGGCGGTGTGATGGAATCATCCCATCGGATGCAGCATACACCACCGCCACCACCCGAAGTAGGTGTGCTTACGAATACATTTCCTCCGCCTTGTCCATTTACCGTGAAGCCATCGATATAAAAATCGGTGTAATTGAATCCGTTGATTTCCAGATTTCGTCTGGTGGTTTTTGTGTTAAAGATGGATGCTGTATCAATATTGAAAAACCAGTTGATGCCCAATACAAAAACGATTACAACGGCAACCGCTATAAGTGAAATAAGATTACGATTTTGCATCCTCTCGTCTACGAGTAGGAATGGTAAAAGTTCTATTAAGACTCATGTGATTTCTTGGAAGAAATTTATTCCGTTTAACGTCTGCTTTTGATCAACTAACTTTATCCCTACACGTATAGATAAGTGTCCATGGATAGGTACAGACTTATTAGCTATTTCATTGCAACAGTATGGCTTGTGAATGGATTGTTCTGTAAGGTACTCAACTTTGTTCCGCGTCATCAGGAAATTGTTGGACGCATACTAAGTTTGGAATACATGAGAACGCTCACACTGCTTATTGGACTCGCTGAAATAATGATGGCGATCTGGATCGTCAGCGGAATCCGTTCACGGCTGAATGCAGTTTCTCAAATGCTCATCATTGCTATGATGAATGTCCTGGAGTTTATACTTGTTCCTGATCTTTTATTATGGGGTAAAACAAACGCATTATTTGCGTTTATGTTTATACTTTTAATTGGTTACAACGAATTTGTTCAGCACAAACCACCTGTTCAACAGGCATAGTATGCTTTCTTTCTTAAAAAATCATCCTTTTTCTGTTGACGCTTTTTTTGAGTTCATTGGTACTAACCTTTGCCGTTCCCAAAGAACAAGTCGAGCACCTGATCCGAATGCCTGGCACTGGACACATTTCAGGATAAATGGGCATTCATTGCTGTGGCTATGGTGCAGACGAAAAATCTACGACCCAAAGGTTTTCCAAAAGTAATGGGCAATGATTTCTTCCTGATCGGGTATCGTGTATTTGTGCGATACACTACCAATACAGGCAAAAACCTGAGAGGATTGTATATTCTGAAATCAGAAACCGACAAAAAGAAAATGGAATTCTTCGGTAATCTCTTCACTCACTACAATTACACGACTACTGATATTCATCAATTCACTCAGGATGGCTCTACACAAATACATTCAGAGAAATCAGAATTTAAATTGACAATAGGGAATGGTGAAGATGAAAGCATTCCGCTACCTGCTGGTTCACCATTTGCAGATTGGAAAGAAGCAAGAAGATTTGCCGGACCATTGCCGTTTACATTTACCTACAACAAAGCAACACGTGAAGTGCTGATTATTGAAGGAGTAAGAGAGAACTGGAAACCGGCACCGGTAAAAGTGATCAATTATCATTTTTCATTCATTGATAATCTGAAATTAAGTGAAGTTGTGCTGGCCAACGCATTTGTCATCAGTCAGATTCCGTATCATTGGAAAAAAGGCAAATTGGAGCAATGGAAATAAAGCGTAGAAAATTTCAGGGCGTATTGAATATTCTCAGCTTCAATCGTCATTTCTATATAACCGGTTTATCTGTGCTGGCTTTGTTGCTTTTTACTCTTTATTGGATGGAAGCACAGCCAGTTTTTTACTGGCTCACGATTGCGGCATTTGCTTACGGACTGCTCATGCCCTTAATTATATCAGCCTACGTGTATGATTTTTCCGGCTATTATGAATTTCAGTGGCTTAAAGCATTAATTGGTAATGACGAACAAATAAAACAGGTGGTTAATATCAATGCTGGCTTTGATGAAACCAGCTTTATCCTTAAAAGTAAACTCCCGAAGGCAGAATTAAATGTGTTTGACTTTTACAATGCGAATCAGCATACCGAGCCAGCCATTGTTCGTGCCCGCAAAGTAAGTCTTGTTTACCCGAATACGAGGCAGATTGCCTCTGACTCAATTCCGTTGCCGGATCATACGGCCGACATTATTTTTCTTTTATCAGCAGCACATGAGATCAGATCGCACGAAGAGAAAGTGACTTTTCTTAAAGAATGCTATCGCGTATGCAAGCCTGAAGGAAAAGTAATTATGGTGGAGCACTTGCGCGACTTTTCGAATTTTTTGGCTTTCTCCGTGGGATTCACGCACTTCTTTTCAAGTAAAGTATGGAGGGATGCCTTTTCCCGTGCAGGCTTTATTCTTGTTGAAGAAAAGAAATTCACTCCATTTATGTCGGTTTTTAATTTCACAAGGTGATAGAGCTACAACTTAAAATAGTAGGAATAATTTTGATCGCTCTGGGATTGATCCATGTCATTTTTCCTAAGCGATTCAACTGGAAAGAAGAACTTCGTTCATTGAGTATTATCAATCGTGAAATGATGTACGTCCATACATTCTTCATTGCGCTCACTTTAGTTCTGATGGGCTTGCTTTGTCTTACTTCGGCAACAGAATTAACGCAAACTACATTTGGCAAACGCATCAGCTTAGGGCTTGGACTGTTCTGGTTTATCCGATTGTACATTCAGTTTTTTGTTTACTCACCCGAGAACTGGAAAGGCAAACGGTTTGAGACAATGGTGCACATTGTCTTTAGTATTTTTTGGGCGTATCTCAGTGTATTGTTCGCGCTGGCCTATCTGGTGTAGCAATCTTTGGGCTTTACACTATCGGTAGAGTTAGCGCAGCGCCTGCCTGTCGGCAGACAGGCGCTACGGATTTTTAAATCACGAAGAGTCTTTTGACTCACCTGCTTGGCATTTGCGATTTTTACTTAATTTAATCTCATGGCAAAACAAACTTCAGCAGGTTACTCAGGAACACCATTAGTCAAAAAACTGGGAGTGAAACCTGGTTATCAGTGCCTGGTATTTAATGAACCGAAAGAATACTGGAACTGGTTGAGCCCCTTGCCGGAGAATGTAAAAGTGAAGCAGAAAGCATCAACTGAAGAGCTGGACCTCATTCATCTTTTTGTAAAAGAAAAGAAGGTGTTTGAAAAGGAATTTCTGAAAAGTAAAAAACTCCTGAAGAAAGACGGAACGCTTTGGATCTCCTGGCCAAAGAAGTCATCGAAAGTTCCTACCGACCTCGATGAAAACATCATTCGTGATTTTGGTCTGGAGAATGGATTGGTAGATGTAAAAGTTTGTGCGGTAGATGAAACCTGGTCCGGATTGAAATTCATGTACCGGACCAAAGATCGTTAATGCATCACTACATCGTGCTGAATATCTTCTAATGATTTTCCTTTCGTTTCCGGAATTACTTTCCATGCAAAGAAGAATTGTAAAATCATCATCACGCAAAAGAAAGAGAATGCGTAGGCTCCACCCAGCTCGGATGAATTTGCAATCTTTGGAAAGACCCAGGTGATAATAGCCGCCATAATCCAATGTGTAAAGCTTCCCAGTGTTTGTCCTTTGGAACGTACTGCATTCGGAAAGATCTCTGAAATGAATACCCAGATGACTGCACCTTGTGAGAAGGCAAAGAACGCAATGAAGCCTACGAGGTAAATCATCACGGCATATCCACCGAAGTCTTGTGAGAAGAAAACGCTCGCCACTAAACCAAGAAACACTACCATCCCCACAGAACCAATGATCAATAAAGTTCTTCGTCCAAACTTATCGATCACTGAAATCGCCAGTAAGGTAAAGATCATATTAGTTGCTCCGATAGACACCGCTTGTAATAACGCAGTGTCTTTCGCCAGTCCGGTCATTTCAAAAATACGTGGCGCATAATACATAATGGCATTGATGCCTGCCAGCTGATTAAACATAGCTAATGCAATGGTATAGAAGATTGGTTGACGATATGCTTTTGTAAAAAGACTTTCTTCTTTTTTGCCTGCTTCCTGTTGCAATGATTCCTGAATTTTATTCAAGGCAGTAGAAGGAGCGGGTTCACCAATTTTAGTTAGCACGGCTTCCGCTTCTTTCGATCGGTTTTGTTTTACTAACCATCTTGGACTTTCAGGTACAAAGAAGACCATCACAAAATATAATAGAGAAGGAACCGCTTGTATACCCAACATCCATCTCCATGCCTCCTCACCAATTCCAAAGAAGAAATAGTTGGATAAGAATGCGAGCAAGATCCCACTCACTACATTGAATTGAAACAGAGCAACCAGTCTTCCACGGCTATGTGCAGGTGAAATTTCCGAGATATACATTGGCCCCACTACGGATGATGCCCCCACACCAATGCCTCCCAGAAAACGGAACAACACGAACATGTGCCACGAACCAGTCAGTGCAGAACCCAATGAAGTAACGAGATAAAGCAATCCGATCGCCTGAAGTACTTTCTTTCTTCCATATACGTCTGCAGGCTTTCCGGCAATGATGGAACCAACAACTGTTCCGATGAGTGCGGAAGCCATCGTGAATCCATGCCAGAATTCGTCAAGCGACCAGAGCTGTTGAATGGTTTTCTCAACACCAGAGATCACGGCTGTGTCAAAGCCAAATAAGAAACCACCAAGTGCGGCTACAATGGAATTACGGAGAGCAGTAGAGGATGTATTCATAGCTTAGGTTAAGTCAAAACGATTCTTAAACATAGCTAATTTAGAATGTTTAAAAACTGCTTTTTAACTTATTTCAATCGATTAATCTGGTAATTTGGCCATTCTTAAAATAAAGAAGCGTTTTGAGTACTTCCGAAAGGAAGAATATTTCAAAAAGTGTACCTTTTGCACACTAAAACCTAATTGGACTAAGATGGGTTGTGTCCTGCACAATTCACAAGTTTTTAAATAACCTTAACACATGAACCTGAACATTAAAGCAGAAGAACAAAACACGTACGATGCCATCGTAGTAGGAACGGGCATCAGCGGTGGGTGGGCAGCCAAGGAGCTGACGGAGAAGGGACTGAAAACATTGGTGTTGGAGCGTGGCCCAATGGTGACGCACCCCAATTATCCTACTGCAACCAAAGATCCATGGCAATTGCCATACGGTGGCAAGGCTACTCAGGAAGACTTAAAGCAACAAGGTGTGCAGGCGCGCACGGGTTATACAATCAGCCAATCAACC
>JBGATZ010000058.1:0-15330 GCA_044228905.1 Cyclobacteriaceae bacterium
AATTAGAAAAGACAATAAGTAAACTGAAAACAAATAAACCATATCGACTAATTATAAGTGGAGGCGGCACCGGAGGTCATATCTTTCCTGCGCTGGCTATTGCGAATACATTTAAAGAGCGCCATCCTGGAGTAGAGATTCTTTTTGTAGGAGCAAATGGCCGCATGGAGATGACACGCGTGCCTGAAGCTGGGTATAAGATCATAGGCCTTTGGATCAGTGGCATTCAACGTAAGCTGACTTTATCAAATTTATTGTTCCCGGTAAAACTTGTTCTGAGCTATTTCAAGGCAAGAAGAATTGTGAAGCAGTTCAAGCCAGACGCAGTGATTGGAACAGGAGGCTATGCAAGTGGACCAATCATGATGGCAGCAACCAGCTTTAAAATTCCTTCTGTAATCCAGGAGCAGAATTCATATGCCGGATTGACCAACAAACAGATTTCTGACAAAGTGCAGAAGATCTGTGTGGCATATCCGAATATGGAGAAATATTTTCCTAAGGAGAAAACGGTATTGACAGGCAATCCTGTTCGCAAAGATATTCTGGATCTGTCAACAAAAAGAGAAGCTGCTTTGAATCAATATGGGTTCAATGCAAAGGAAAAAACATTGTTGATCCTTGGTGGAAGTTTGGGTGCACGGACAATCAATGAAAGTGTTTTAGCGGGTATTGACAAATTGATCGATGCGAATGTTCAGGTGATCTGGCAAACGGGTAAGGCTTATATCGAAACCGTAAAAGCACAAACGGAAAATAAGGATCTGCGCAAAATCAGAATCTTTGACTTTGTGAAGCAGATGGATCTGGCTTATGCTGCTGCTGACGTAGTGGTAGCAAGAGCAGGGGCATTATCGATTTCAGAATTATGCCTGGCTAAGATTCCTTCGATTCTGGTTCCTTCACCTAACGTGGCAGAAGATCATCAGACAAAAAACGCGATGTCGTTGGTAAATGAAAACGCGGCATTGATGATCAAAGATACTGAAGCGAGAGAAAGACTGGTGAATGACGCATTAACATTATTGTATGACGTGCCCCAGTGCAAAAGATTAAGTGAAAACATTGGCAGATTGGCTAAACCCAACGCGGCCGTAGAAATAGTTGAAGAAATCGAAAAATTAATTGAGGCGTAAGCCAGATGGATTTAAAGAAGTACGATAGTATTTATTTTCTGGGGATCGGTGGGATCGGTATGAGCGCCATTGCGCGTTGGTTCAAGCATAAAGGCTGGCGCGTGGCAGGTTATGATAAAACGCCTACACCACTGACTCACGAATTGATTGAGGAAGGAATGGAAATTCACTTTGATGACAAAGTGGAATTCATTCCAGGCTATATCACCAAAGAAAGGACATTGGTCGTATTTACGCCTGCTATTCCTAAGAATCATGTAGAGCATGCGTACCTCAAAGAGAATGACTTCACGATTGTGAAGCGTTCGGAGGTATTGGGAATCCTGACTAAGAATTATAAAACTATTGGTGTTGCCGGAACGCATGGGAAGACTACGACTTCATCATTGATTGCTCATATTCTGAAAGTGGCCAATAAGAACATGGTTGCCTTCCTGGGAGGAATCACCACAAACTATGATTCCAACCTGGTAATGAATGGTGAGCCTAATGATGAAACACTAGTAGTGGTGGAAGCAGATGAGTTTGATAGATCGTTCTTGCGACTCTTTCCTCAGCTGACAGTAGTGACTTCTGCGGATGCGGATCACCTGGATATCTATGGTGACCACAACGCAATGCTAACTTCGTTTAAAGATTATATTAAACAAATTCATAAAGGAGGCAATCTTGTTATTCATGAGTCAATAGAAAAGCTTGCCGATGGCATTGAGTCTCTTACCAAAGAGACCTATGGTATGAGCCAGGGACAATTTTTTGCCAGCAACATTATCGCCAATGGCGGATTTTTTGAATTCGATCTGAATGGCTTTGCCAAAAAGATCGAGAAGATACAGCTTGGTGTCCCCGGTTTTCATAACATGGAGAATGCAATTGCTGCCACAGTAATTGCAAAACATGTAGGTGTGGATGATGAGACAATCAAATCAGCATTAGCTTCTTTCAAAGGAGTGAAGCGTAGATTTGAATTCATCGTGAAGAAGAACAACCTCACGTATATTGATGATTACGCACATCATCCTACGGAGATTGAAGCCTTTTTGAAATCACTGAAAGCAATGTATGCGGGTAAAAAACTGACGGTTGTATTTCAGCCTCATTTGTTTACACGCACACGCGACTTTGCTGATGTCTTCTCGAAGAGTCTCAGTATTGCAGATGAAGTGGTGTTGATGGACATTTATCCTGCACGCGAAGAACCTATACCTGGCGTGACTTCGGATATGTTGTTTAACGACATCACCAGTAAACTAAAAATCAGATGTGGTAAGGCGGATGTGATGCGGAAGCTGGAAGTCATGGACTTTGAAGTGTTGGCAACAGTAGGAGCAGGCGACATCGATACGTTTGTGAAACCGATCAGAGAAATGCTTAATCGCAGATATAAGTAATGAAGTGGAAGCTTAACATAAAGAAGGAGTTAAAAATAGGAACGGCATTGCTGATCGTTTCTACTTTGATTGCTTTTACGAGTGGTAAACAAAATGTTATTGTGTGCAAAGACATCGTAGTGGAACTGGATAACGTGCATGAAAATCATTTCATGGATGAAACTGACGTATTGAGACTAGTGGAGAACAGCGGACAAAGCATAAAAGGAAAAAATATTGACGGAATTGATCTGAAGCTGATTGAGAAGAAGATTAAAAAAGATAAACATATTCTCGATGCAGAGATCTTTAAAGATCTAAAAGGTAATCTCATTGTGAATGTTGAATTGAGAAGACCAATTGCACGGATCGTGCAGGAGGATGCCCCTGATGCGTACATCGCAGAAGATGGTACGGTGATGAGTGTATCTGAAAAATATACTTCACGCGTACTGTTGATCAGCGGATCATTCGTGAAACGCTTCCTGGAGGATGAGGATTTGAATAAAAGTGAAGAAGGCAAACAGATCATGCAGATGATCGAGTATATCAGTGAAGATCGTTTCTGGAAAGCACAAATCGCTCAAATGGATGTTAATAGCCATGGGAAGATCACGATTTACCCGCAGATCACTGGCCAGCGTGTAGAATTTGGGAAGCCTGAGAACTTTGAAGTGAAATTCAAAAAGCTGATGGTTTTTTATAAAGAGATTTTACCTCAGCGCGGCTGGACGAGATATGAGAGAGTGAATCTGGAGTACGAAGGACAGGTAATAGCAGAATAATATTTGAAAGATATTTTATAATACGAATACCAAAAAAGAACAACACAACCACTAAATACACTGAACACCATGGAACACGAAAAAATAGTAGTCGGTCTCGACATTGGCACAACCAAGATCTGCGCGATCGTAGGTCGTAAGAATGAATTCGGTAAACTCGAAGTACTCGGTATGGGTAAAGCGGAATCCGAAGGCGTAATCAAAGGCATCGTTGTCAACATAGACAAGACAGTGATGGCTATTGAGAAAGCAGTGAAGGAAGCCAGCGACATGTCGGGCATCGATGTAGGTGTAGTGAACGTGGGTATCGCAGGACAACACATTCGCAGTTCTATTCATCACAATTCTATGCTTCGTGATTCCAAAGACGGAGAGATTACGATTGAAGATGTGAGTCGCCTTACGGAAGACATGTACCGCATGGTGGTTCCATCAGGTAGTGAAATTATTCACGTGATGCCACAGGATTATACGGTGGATTACGAAGAAGGAATTAAAGATCCGGTCGGCATGAGTGGTGTGCGTCTCGAAGCGGATTTCCATGTGATCACTGCTCAAACGAGCGCGATCAATAATATTAACAAGTGTGTCCGCAGAGGTGGTTTGGAAATTGAAGATCTGATTCTGGAACCTCTTTCTTCAAGTCTCGCGGTGTTGAGCGAAGAAGAAAAGGAAGCAGGTGTTTGTCTGATTGATATTGGTGGTGGTACAACAGACGTGGCGATCTTCTACGATAACATTATTCGTCATACCGCAGTGATTCCTTTCGGTGGAAATATCCTGACTACGGATATTCAACATGGATTACAAGTGATGTCGAAGCAGGCAGAACAATTGAAGACACGTTTCGGTAAAGCAATTGCCGAAGAAGCAAGTCCGAATGAAATTGTTTCTATCCCTGGAATTCGCAACCGTACAGCAAAAGAAATCTCTGTAAAGAATCTTGCTAACATTATCCAGGCGAGAATGGAAGAGATTGTGGAAATGGTTCACACTGAAATTATTAATTCAGGATTTGAGAATAGATTGGCTGGAGGTATTGTCATCACTGGTGGTGGTTCGCAGTTGAGCAACCTGAAACAGTTGGTGGAATACATGACCGGAATGGATACGCGCATCGGCTATCCTAATGAACATCTTGGTAAGAGCAAGATCGAAGCGGTGAAAAGTCCGATGTATGCAACAGCAGTGGGTTTGGTGCTTTCCGGATTCCGTTCATTGGATGAACGTGAAGAACGCTACAAGGAAGCAAAGAACCATCAGATGGTGAAACAACAACCGGTGAAGCAGAAGAAGCAAGTGCTGACTGGAGATTTCTTCACCAACATACTTAACAAAACCAAAGGATTGTTGATTGACGATCTCGATGGTAAAAACGAATATTGAACAACCACAAATTACAAATAGCATGTTTGAAACAGGATCATACAAATTTGAAATACCGAAACATCATAAATCCATCATCAAGGTGGTTGGTGTAGGAGGTGGTGGTAGCAACGCAGTGAACCACATGTTTAAGCAAGGCATCAAAGATGTGGAGTTTGTCGTGGCGAACACCGATGCACAAGCGCTTAACGGAAGTCCCGTACCTTTTAAACTTCAGTTGGGAATGAACCTGACAGAAGGATTAGGTTGTGGTGCTAACCCTGAAGTGGGTCGTGCTGCCGCATTGGAAAGCAAAGACCAGATTCGTGAAATGCTTGCCGGAACAAAAATGGTTTTTGTTACTGCGGGTATGGGCGGTGGTACCGGTACAGGTGCTGCTCCGGTCATTGCGAAGATTGCCAAAGACATGGACATCCTTACTGTTGGTATTGTCACTGTTCCTTTTGGTTTTGAAGGAAAGAAAAAATTAGCACAAGCACAGTTGGGTGTAGATGCATTACGTGCAAGCTGCGATACGGTGTTGGTGATCCTGAATGATAAGCTTCGCGAGATCTATGGCAACCTTGCAGTGGGTCAGGCATTTTCTGAAGCAGATAGTGTATTGACTACAGCTGCCAAAGGCATTGCTGAAATCATTACGCTGGCGGGTTATGTCAACGTTGACTTCCAGGATGTGCGCACGGTAATGCTGAATGCAGGTGCTGCTGTAATGGGATCTGCAGAAACACGCGGTGATAATCGCGCGATCAAAGCATCTCAGCAAGCATTGGCTTCTCCATTGTTGGATAGCCGTGACATTATGGGAGCGAAGAAAATTCTCCTTTCCATCATTTCTGGTGAAGAAGCAGAATTGCAAATGGATGAGCTCACTACGATTACGGAATACATTCAGTTGCAGGCCGGTGATGAAGCAGAAGTGATCTTCGGTCACGGTGTGGATTCTGGTTTGGGAGATCGTATTCGTGTAACAGTGATCGCTACCGGTTTTGCAACAGAAGGTGCAGTTATCAAAGAAACCAAAGAGAAGAAAGTACAGGAACTGGATAAAAATCAGATCTCTCTTTTCAATGGAGCGGATAACTCCGTGAATCAGATCATTCACGAACCTGTATTGAAATCAAAAGAGCCTGTTTCTACTGTGGATAAAGACAGACCGGTATTGAATCCAATCATGGAAGATAAGCCGATTCTGAAGACAGAAGAAAAGCCAGTGTATAAAAAACCGGAGGAAAAACCGGTTCGCAGAGAAGAGCCTCCAAAAGAAGAGCGTTCATACACGTTCACGTTGTTTGACAAAGACGAAATCACTTCAAACCACGAAGAGGAAGAGGACGAAGGTGAAGAGAGTTTGTTTGGTGGAGATGATGAAGAGTTTTCATTAGGTAAAGAAGTTTCTTCTGATCAATACATTAACGATGATGGTATGATGGAACACCGCAGAACAAAAGAGCGTCTGGAGCAGCAAGCGAAAGAGCGCAGAGACAAACTGAAGCGTGGTAATCAAGGTGAGATGACCAAAGAAGAGTTTAAGCAGAAGTGGGACACTCCGGCTTACATGCGCAGAGGCATGAAGATGGATAACGCTCCGCACTCTTCTGAGCCATTCATCTCCCGTTACAATTTAAATGATGATAATAATTTGTTGGGGAACAATAAGTTCTTGCACGATAACGTGGACTAAAAGTCCAGGGTCAACAGTCGACTGATGGCTGTGGACCGAAAGATATGGCATATCCGGCACGACTGGTTTTACTCCATTCGTAGTGGTTGTTGGTGGTAATATTTTTTGCCGGTGCCGGAGTGCCTTCTTTTTGATTAGGAGCTTTTGATTTGCAGGTTTTTATTTTTTCCTGCGCCTGATCACAAGTTTTTTAAACTGAAAAAGCCGAACGCTATGGTTCGGCTTTTTTGTTTACCTTCAAAATATGGATAAGCGCACCTTTCTTAAAAATTCTGCGATGCTTAGCATGGCAGGACTTGTTCCGTTTTCAAGTCTGGATGAATGGTTGAATAAGTTTGCTGATCATTCTGCTGATGAGCTGGCAGAAGACGAGGCTTTTTGGGAAGGTATCCGTAAAGACTATAAACTGAAACCAGAATACATCAATCTCGAGAACGGTTATTATTGTTTTCTTCCTCAGCAGACACTGGAAAAATTTATTGATCATGTGCGTGAGATCAATTACCAGGGATCATATTACATGCGCACGGTTCAGTTTGAAAATAAGAAGAATGCAGTTGCAAAGTTAGCATCGATAGCAGGTTGCTCTCAGGAAGAACTGGTCATCACACGCAATACAACTGAATCGCTGGATACGGTTATTGGTGGAATGCATTGGAAAGAAGGTGATGAAGCCGTGATGGCTGAGCAGGATTATGGCGCCATGCTCGACCATTTTAAGCTGGTCGCCAAACGATATGGTGTTGTCAATAAAATAGTTTCGATACCCAATCATCCAAAATCAGATGAAGAGATTGTGGAGATGTATTCAAACGCAATCACAAGTAAGACTAAACTGTTAATGATCCCACACATGGTGAATATTACAGGTCAGATTCTTCCAGTGAAAAAGATCTGTGATATGGCGCATAGCAAAGGAGTGCAAGTGATGGTGGATGGTGCGCATGCTTTTGCTCATATTCAATATAAAATTCCTGATCTCAATTGTGATTACTATGGAGCAAGTCTGCATAAATGGTTGAGTGTTCCACTAGGTGCCGGAATTTTATATGTAAAGAAAGAGAACATCTCCAAAGTATGGCCCTTGATTGCCGATGGTGAACGACCAGAAGATGATATTCTGCGATTGAATCATACAGGCACACATCCTGTGCATACCGATCTCACCATTTCGGATGCCATTGATTATTACATGAAGGTTGGTGCAGATCGAAAAGAAAAACGTTTGAAGTACCTTCAAAGCTACTGGACCAGCAAGGTGCGATCGATTCCTAATGTGATTGTGAATACTCCGGAAGAATCATTTCGTTCGTGTGGCATTGCCAATGTGGGCGTAAAAGGGATTAAACCAGGAGATTTAGCAAAAACACTTTTGGATAAATACAAAATCTGGACGGTAGCGATTGACGGTGCAAATGTGCACGGCTGTCGCATTGTCCCTAATGTTTATACTACTCCAAAAGAGCTGGACGTTTTTGTTAAGGCGTTAACTGAATTAGCAAAAGCTTAATCATTTCTTAGTGAAACCTCGTGCCTTTGTGTCTTTGTGGTTCAATAATTTCGAATAATTATGTTACGAAAAATCCTCTTCGCTCTCCCCATTCTATTAGTGATCATCTATTTAGCTGGTCCTTCACCATCCACACCGAAATGGAGCACGACCATGCCTGTTGTTCCACAAGAACCTGAAGCATTAGAACAATACATAGCCAACCAGGAGGGCAAGCATAAGATTAAGCCTGATAATGAGGCACGGATCATCTGGTTTGACTCCACCAAAAAGAAAACAGAATATAGCGTCATCTATATTCATGGATTTTCTGCTTCGCAGGAAGAAGGTGATCCTGTTCACACTGACTTTGCAAAGAAGTTTGGCTGTAATTTGTACCTGGCTCGTATGGCTGATCATGGTATTGATACAACAGAGCAGCTGTTGAATTTTACTTCTGATCGTTTTTGGGAATCTTCAAAGGAAGCGCTAGCCATTGGCAAAGCATTAGGAGAGAAAGTGATTGTAATGAGTACTTCTACAGGTGGAACAACGGCTTTGGTGTTAGCGGCCGATTTTCCGGATGACGTGCATGCACTGATCAATATGTCTCCAAACATTGCGATCAATGATCCAAATGCGTGGATCCTGAACAATCATTGGGGATTGCAGATTGCACGCAAAGTAGTGGGTAGTGATTACAATGATGTGCATTTTGATTCAGTACGTCAGAAATACTGGAATGGAAAATACCGAATGGAAGCTACTGTCCAACTGCAGGAAATGATTGAGAGCAAGATGAACAAAGAGACGTTCAAGAAAGTATTATGTCCTTCACTCACCCTCTATTATTATAAAAGTGAAGCCGAACAGGACCCAACGGTGAAAGTCAGTGCCATGCTGGAAATGAATAAAGAACTGGGAACTCCGGAACCTTTCAAACAGACTGTTGCAATTCCGGAAGCAGGAGCACACGTAATTGGTTCTCACCTGGTCTCCAAAGATTTAAAGTCGGTGGAGGAAGCGATAAATAAATTTGCGGAAGAGAAACTGAAGATGAAGCCGGTTGAGTAATCAGCTTTTTACAAATTCAATAATCAGGTGCTTTCCAAGCAATACATTTAATGAAGTATTGATCTCAAAAATTTCCCTGTAAACTTTACTGTTTTTGGGATCTTGTTTTAACTGTTTATTTAAGTTCTTCTTGCCGAAGAAATAAATGAACGGATAGAAGATCATCAGCCACATGGAAGTGGAACTTTTCTTTGTGGGATGAATCAGTTTGATTGACAATCCATTGATTGCGGCCAGCGTGCGAAGCCGCAATAATCCGCTGATAAAAAGCTTACTGAAATATCCTTCCTTGCTTCCTTCCCATCGCGTAAACGCATCCAGCTCATTGGGGGCGGGGGTAGAATAATGTTCGCTCTCCATTAAGAATTGAGACAAACGGCTTCTTAACGATGAACTGTTGGGAGTAGTAAGAATCAGAATTCCATTTGGTTTTAAGATTCGGGCAGTTTCTTTAAAGAAGAAATATTGATTTGGAAAATGCTCTATTGTCTCTCCCAAGAGAGCAATATCTACACTGGAATCTTCAATCGGAAATTTTTCCTGAAGATCAATCTTTTCGCATTTAGCCTTAGCGAATGTGTTCTGTTCAGGAAAGAGATCGAAGATCTTGACATCGGCTCCGGCTTCTTCAAACAGGTGGGCAATGTATCCGCTTCCTGCTGACAGATCATAAACTACTTTACCACGAATAGATCCTTTATTCTTCGGAATGTAGTTCCTGAAAAACTGAAGCGCACTTTCTCGTGAGTGCGGGATCTCTGCTTCCCGTTCGCTCATGCTTTATTTTTTAGAAAAGCCAGTGCATGATCAAGATCCTGAGGCGTATCGATCCCAATTGTTTCAATATCAGTTTCGGCTACTTTGATTCTGAATCCATTATCCAGCCAGCGCAATTGTTCCAACGACTCCGCTTTCTCTAAAGGCGACACAGATAGCTTTGTGATCTTTTCAAGAATGTCCGTACGGTATGCATACATACCTATATGCTTAAAGAACGGATGCTTCAACAGCCACTGTGATTGTTCTGTGTTGCGGATATGAGGAATAGTAGAGCGGCTGAAGTATAATGCTTCCTGTAATTGGTTGAATACAATCTTCACCACATTGGAGTTGAAGAGTTGTTCTTCTTTCTCGATTCGCTTTGCCAGTGTAGCTAATTCTGTTTTGCCATCAAGGAGTGACGCAAGCAGATTGATTTGCGTTGGATCGATAAAAGGCTCATCGCCCTGGATATTGATCACGTAATCGTATGTCTCTTTCTGAGCACTGAGTGCTTCAAAGCAGCGATCAGTTCCGCTCACATGATCTTCGGAGGTCATGCACACATCACCACCGAACTTAAGAATATGATCGTAGATTTTCTGATTATCTGTAGCCACCACAACATGCGACAGCGCAATTGATTTCTTTGCTTGTGAATAAACCCATTCCACCATTGATTTTCCCGCAATGTCAACCAGTGGTTTCGCAGGAAATCGCGTTGATGCGTATCTGGCCGGAACTACTCCAAGTATTTTTGTCACGGATTAACGTTTTTAAATAGTATAAATTTTTATTTTAGTCATCATTCAAATCAGCGGATAATGGGTCAGACTTTTTTTACACGTAATGTAACTCCTTCAGTGCTGACTACTTCTACTGCTTCACCCTTTTCCACAAACTCGCCCCTCGTAAACGCGTCATAGATCTGTTCATCAATCATGATTTTACCACTTGGTCTTAAGATGGTAAATGCAACACCCTTTTTTCCAATCATAGATGATGCATTTGAGTTGACCGTAAATCCTTGGGAGCTTTGTTGAGTGTCCGTAAGTGCAATCCGCTGAAACGCTTTTGTATTGGTGAGTCTGGCTCCGCCAAAAAAGAGCAGCAAAATTCCTCCTGCCATTCCTCCGATCGCTGCAAACGAGGCCACCACAATATCCCCAAGCGGAACAAATTCGAAATTGAAGAAGTCGTTATTCAGCATGATTAGAATCAACGAGGTGACGGTTAGCGTGATCCCCGCAATCCCGGCAACACCAAACCCGGGAATGATAAATATCTCTGCAATCAACAAAAGAACACCTATGAAAAGAGCAATGATCTCCCAATATTGAGCGAGGCCATTGAGATAATAAGGAACGAGATAAAGAACGAGTGCAGTTACTGCAGCGATCAAAGGGAATCCAATGCCGGGTGCCTGTAGTTCAAAGTAAATTCCTCCAATGATAACCAGGATCAATATGCCACTAATGAACGGATTCATAAAAATCGCGATGATCTTTTCAGTTACGCTGAGTTGATACGTTTCAATCTCCGGATTGCTGACTTTGTTGCGGTCAAGTATTTCTTTAATCGATTCTACTTTTGCTTCGCAGTATCCGTGTGCCAGTGCTTCCGAGGTAGTAAAGGTGATTACTTTGCCTGCCTGTTTCACACTATCAATCACCATGTTTTCATCTACCATACCCTCGGCAATTCGTGGGTCACGTCCGTTTTCCTCCGCAGTGGCGCGCATGATCGAACGCATGTAGGATTGATATTTATCAGGAGCGGCTGAACCATCGGAACCATTCACCACAGTTGCCGCACCAATACTAGCTCCTGGCGACATGTAAATGCTATCGCAGGCAATGGAAATCAATGCTCCGGCAGAAGCGGCATCCGAATTGACATAAACCCAGATCGGTTTTTTGAAATCCATAATCAGGTCAACGATTTCCTTGGCATCGGTGAGTACTCCACCGTAGGTATCCATGTCTACAATTACATAGTCTGCTTTTGTTTTTTCAGCATGCTCCAGAGCCAGTTTTACGTAGCGGGTCATGCGGGTATCAATTTCTGCTTTAATTTCCATGACCATCACTTTCTGCTTTTGGGCAAAAGCACAGAGCGAAAACAACAGAATGGAGAGGGTAAAGATCCGTTTCATTGGGGTAAAATCTTACCAAAAATAGCAAGTCTGGGGGCAAATCTATATTTATCGGGCAGGATAGATTTTTGACTTAATATGTTCGTTGTTATTCATAAATAACTCGTCAGAATTTGGTAACTTTTCGCATTGTTTAAGCTATGATTAAGATCATTTTTTTATCTCTATTGTCTTGGCTCGATCTTCCTCAACCTGCTGACTCGCTCCGGACAGAAACGATTAACGGTAAGCTGTTCGTCATCCACCAGGTGAGCGAACGGGAAACATTGTACTCCATTTCGAAAAGATATGGAGCCTCAATTACAGGTGTTCTGGATGCTAATCCTAATGCAGATTCAGGCCTGGAAGTAGGCCAGTTGTTGAAAGTACCCTATACGAAAACTAAACCAGCTGTTACGACTACATCGGCCACTACAGGCAGTAGCGGAGCTACGGTGATTCATAAAGTGCAACCGAAGGAAACCCTCTTCTCTATTTCGAAGTTGTATAATGTAAGTGTGGATGATATTAAGGCGTGGAACTACCTTACTGATAACGCCCTTTCAGTTGGTCAGGATTTACGTATCAAGAAGTCAGGTTCAACTTCAATAGAAACAAAATCAGTAGCAGTTGAAACTAAACCTTCAGAAGTAAAATCAGGTAAAGGCACACATACCGTTGCTTCAGGCGAAACGATGTTTTCCATCTCTCGTCAGTATAACGTGACAGTTGATCAGATCAAGTCATGGAATAACATGTCGGATAATAATTTGAAAGTGGGTCAGGTGATTACAGTAGCTCAGGCCTCATCGACATCCACTACATCAACACCAAACACGTACACTACCAAAGTGGAAACGAAACCTACGGAGGTAAAGCAAACACCGGTGACCACCACAACTCCTGTGGTGAAGGAGCCAGTTACTACTTCTACAGTCACAGAGCCGTCTATTCGTATTTCAGAAAGTCTAGCTGGAACAGACGAGATCAAGGAAGGAGGATTGGCAGAATTGATTGAAGGAACGGAAGGCAACCGTAAATATCTCGCCTTGCATCGCACAGCTAAGCCAGGGACGATTATGAAAGTGCGGAATGAATTGAATAACCGTGAAGTGTTCGTTCGTATTGTGGGATCACTTCCGAATACAGGTGTGAATGACAAGCTGGTGATCAAACTTTCAAAGTCAGCGTATGATCGTCTGGGTGCATTCGATTCTAAATTCCGGGTGGAGGTTACTTATTACAAGTAATCAGATTTGGCGAAGAAACTTTTAATTCCGGAACTCAAAGAATTCCTCGATGCAAAGGTTGAGCAATACAATCAGCCCGGGTTTATAAAGAACGATCCCATTTGTATTCCGCATCAATTCTCAAAAAAGCAAGACATTGAAATTGCGGGCTTGTTTGCTGCTGTACTGGCATGGGGACAACGCGTCACCATCATTAACAAAAGCAGAGAATTACTTTCGCTCATGGATAATGCGCCTCATGATTTCATGCTGAATCATAGGGAGAATGATTTAAAAAAACTTCAGCAATTCAAACATCGGACTTTTAACACTACCGATACTCTTTACTTCATTGAATTTCTTTCCTGGTTTTATAGAAAGCATGACTCATTAGAAGAAGCCTTCACTGGTCCTTCGAACGGCATGGAGAACATTGAAGATGGGTTGATTTACTTTCATCATTTGTTTTTCAGTCTGGAAGATGCTCCTCATCGCACCCGAAAACATATTTCTACACCCGAACGAAAGTCAGCGTGTAAGCGAATCAATATGTATTTGCGCTGGATGGTGCGCAATGATAAAAGTGGTGTTGACTTTGGTCTTTGGAAAAAAATTTCACCTGCTCAATTGGTTTGCCCTTTTGACCTGCACGTAGAACGAGTGGCCAGAAAATTAAAACTGGTCAGACGTAAACAAGCCGATTGGCTCACAGCAATCGAATTGACAGATAACCTGAGAAAGCTTGACCCGCTTGACCCGGTAAAATATGACTTTGCTTTATTCGGATTGGGTATTGACGAGAAGTTCGGATATTGACTACTTCCAGTTAGCGGGATCGAGTCTCCAACTCTTTACAAAGATCAATTCATCTTCTGCAATGTATTTCTTGTTGACCGCTTCAGTTAACAGAGAATTAAAATCACTTAGGCACACGAGAGGAATGCCGGCTTCTTCAAAATTCTTTTGTGCCGTATCAAAACCATAAGTAAAAATGGCAACCATGCCTAATACTTTGAATCCTGCTTCTTGCAAAGCTTGCGCAGCTTTCAATGAACTGCCTCCGGTAGAGATAAGATCTTCAATCAAAACTACTTTTTGACCTTTCGTGATTTTTCCTTCGATCAGATTCCCCATCCCATGATCTTTTGGTTTGGGACGTACATAGATGTAAGGCAATTCTAATTCTTCAGCCACTAAAGCACCTTGCGGCACCCCTGCAGTTGCCACTCCGGCAATGCATTCTGCGGAAGCGAAATTGTCTTTTATGGCCTGGGCCAGATTCTCTTTAATAAAAGTCCTGATCGCAGGGTAGGAGAGAGAAAGACGGTTGTCGCAATAAATGGGGGATTTCCATCCCGAGCTCCAGGTAAACGGATTCTTGTAATTCAATTTAATGGCTTCGATTTCCAGCAGTTTTGAGGCAACTGCTCCTGCGGTTTTTTCCTGGATTTTTATAGTGCTCATGTGCGCGAATTTATCGGGAAAAAACTCAAAATTCTATTTGTCTCATTGCGAATAATTTATCTTTTTGCGCTATCTCAAACGACATGAATCTTTTTGTCAATGACATACCGGTGAAAATACTGAAGGCCGGTGAAAAGCCTGCAGCAGGTGAGTACAATCTGGAGATCGATGCACTCACTGCCCCGATTACAAAAGCTTCCCTAATCAATCACGTTTGGATTCATCAGGCGAACATCAAGCACCTCGATATCGTGCTTGACCTGATCAATTCCAAAGTACCCATGAACTTGCTTTCACTGGCGATTACGGTTTCTGACTATGAATCAGTGAAGCTTTATCTGAAAAAGAAATTTAAAATCATCAAAGCGGCTGGCGGGCTCATCCGAAAGAAGGATAAATTTCTCATGATCTATCGCATGAAGAAATGGGATTTACCGAAAGGTAAAAAGGAGAGCGGAGAAAAATACAAAGAGACTGCCGTACGGGAAGTGGAAGAAGAATGTAATGTGCAGGTGAAGTTAGGTAAGAAACTATGCACCACCTGGCATACTTACACCATGAACAAAAATTCCATGCTCAAAAAAACGAGATGGTATATCATGGATCTCACAGATGACTCTAAGGTCAAACCAAGCCTGGAGGAAGATATTGAGGAGGTGAGATGGATGACTCAGAAAGAAGTTTACCACGCACTCGAAAATTCGTATAACTCAATCCGTTTTGTATTTGAAAAATACTACAAACGGGCAGAGAAGAATAAAGTGAATAAGCTCAGATAATCAGAGCTTATAAGGGAGAAACTCGGTGACATCTCCGCCATACC
>JBGATZ010000059.1:0-15718 GCA_044228905.1 Cyclobacteriaceae bacterium
GAGGTGAGTCTCGTCTCCAGATCGGAATTGAATGGCTTTAACGATAGAATATTGGCAATGTATTTGGGACGAATATGGGAGCTGGCAGGAATGTCTTTATACACTCCGGTTACTACCATTTCCACTTTTTCTCCGTTGGTCATGTATGCATGCGAAATACTAACAGATTTATTAAGCGGATCTTCTTTGCCGAATAATTCATAAGCAGCACTCTCAGAAAGAATAATACTGTTGAGATCTTTTAGCGGATCGGTAGGGCTTCCTTTAATGATATCGAAATAGATAAGTTTGTTGAGATTGGCTTCGGCCCAGATGATATCCTCACTCAATACAATTTTATCTAAAGCTGTATAGGCGATGCTTGTTGGCATTCCGGTGCTGGTAAAGCTGCTGATGTCTGTAATTCCCTGATAGTTGTCTTTAAGATAGTTATCCCAACCAGCAGGAGCAGCAGGGTTGGCTTCACTTTCACCATTGGGAAATTCCAGTCTGTATCCCAACCGATAGGTGTTTTCTGCCTGCGGATGAAGGTGATCAAAGAAAAGCTCATCCTGAACATAAAGGAAAATGAAAAGTGATGAAGCAAGTCCGATGGCTAGTCCCAGTATATTTACTACGGCATAGCCACGTTGCTTTTTCAGATTGCGGAAAGCCAGGAGTATGTAGTTGAGCAGCATAAGAAAGGTTTTGGTTCTAATTAACGACTAATACCCGATTGCGATAACGGTTGTTACTACGTTGTGACAATCTTTTACATCTTTCTGATTAAAGTTCCATGTGGACGACTTCCCCTAATAAACCTGCTTATCACATTGGGCTTTTATTTTCAGATTTCGTGACTTACTTTGAATATTTTAGACGTTGGTTATGATCAAAGTTTCGGATTTAAGCTATTCCTATACGGGAGGTCATTCTGTTAAATTCAGGAATTTCTCTATTGAGAAAGGTGCGCATTGGTTACTGTTAGGGGAATCGGGCAGCGGCAAGACTACATTGCTTCACCTTTTAGGGGGATTGCTCAAATCGCAACAGGGGGTCATTGAGGTAACAGGAACTGATATCACTAAACTCTCTGAATCTGAGCTGGATCGTTTTCGTGGAAAACATTACGGTTTCATTTTTCAACGCAATCATCTGATTTCTGCCTTAAGTGTTAAGAAGAATTTACTCATGGCTCCGTTTCTTGCCGGTCTCAATCAGGATGAAGAACGTGTTGAGAAAGTTTTGAGTCAGTTGGGTTTAGATCAGAAAAGAGATTCACGGATTAATGAGTTAAGTTATGGCCAGGCGCAACGTGTGGCTATTGCACGTGCGGTATTGAACAAACCTACTTTGATTTTAGCAGACGAACCAACTTCTGCGCTCGATGATAAAAATTGTGATAGGGTGATTGATTTGCTACTCGATGTTGCGTCTCAGAATAATGCTACGCTCGTAGTGGCCACACACGATCAACGGTTGAAATCAAAAATTAAAAATCAAATTCAACTGTAATGAATCTACTTTCTCTTGTCTGGAATTATCTTAAAGCAAAACCATTCAATACTATGTTGAATATTTTTTTGCTGGCGCTCGGAATTGCAGTAATTACTATTCTTTTGTTGTTAAATAATCAATTGCAGCAAAAGATCTCCGAGAATTCAAAAGGAATTGATCTGGTGATTGGTGCAAAGGGTAGCCCACTGCAATTGATTCTATGCAATATTTTTCATGTTGATTTTCCCACCGGAAATATCAAACTCAATGAAGCCGAACGTTTTGCAAAACATCGTTTAGTGAAGAAAGCAATCCCTTTGGCATTAGGAGATAGTTATAAGAATTTCAGAATCATTGGTACAAACCAGGATTATACTGAGTTGTATGGTTCCAAGCTGGCACAAGGTAATTGGTGGAAAGATGATCTGGATATTGTAGCCGGTGCTTCTGTTGCTGAGACACTTGGTTTGAAGATGGGTGACACGTTTGCAAGTTCACATGGTTTGACAACCGATGGTCATGATCATGACAATGCTAAGTATGTAGTAAAGGGTATTATGAAGAAGAAAGGCAATGTGTTGGATAATCTTCTGTTTACCAACATAGCCAGTGTATGGAAAGTGCATGATACACACGAAGAAGGAGATCATGAGAATCATGCAAGAGATACCATTGCTGATCCTTCACCACTGGTGCCTTCTGTTTCACGTGGTGATAGCACAAAAGAAATTACTTCCTTATTGATTCAATACCGAAATCCAATTGCCGCCATTCAATTGCCACGCATTATTAATAGTCAGAGCAATATGCAGGCTGCTTCACCGGCATTTGAAACCGCGCGATTGTTCTCTATTCTCGGAGTAGGCGTAGACGTGCTCATGGGTTTTGCTTATGTTCTGATCTTTATTTCGGGCTTAAGCATTTTCATTGCACTTTATAATTCATTGAAAGAAAGGCAGTATGACCTGGCGATCATGCGATCAATGGGTGCGAGTCGTGCTAAATTATTTACTTCTGTTTTGATGGAAGGAGCTGCGCTTACTTTCATTGGCAGTCTGTTCGGAATTTTACTGGGACATGCCGTATTGTATGCTTTTACTCAATTAGTGGAGGCCAGTGAAAAGACAGGAGTAAGTGCATTCGTTTTCTACCGGGAAGAATTATTTATTGTGATTGGAAGTATTGTATTGGGAACAGTTTGCTCGTTGATTCCCGCCTGGCAGGCGTATCGTACCGACATTCACAAAGTGCTGGCCGGTTCGTAGGAACTTCTTTGGAGAGGAATACGTATTTTATTAAACTTGTACGTATGAAAACGAAATTGACTCTGAGTATCGATAAAACGGTATTGGCAAAGGCCAAGAAGGCAGCCAAAAAGGAGAATAAGAGCCTTTCGGAATTAGTAGAAGTATATTTTAAGAAAAAATATACCGTAGTAAGGAATGCCGACACACCAATAACAGATTCTCTCAGGGGAATTCTTAAAGGGAAAGTGCCGGATGTACCTTATAAGGAGTTAAGAGATTTAATGTACAAGGACAAGTATGGAGTTTAAGGTCTTTCTGGATACAAATATTTTTTTGGATCATTTGCAGGACCGCAATGTACATTCAATAGAAATCCTTAAGCTGTGTGAACAAAGAGTAATTGAAGGATATGCTTCTGCCTCTTGTTTTTATGCATTGGCTTATTTTGTTGGTAAATACACGAAAGCAGATATTCGCAAAACGCTTGAAAATTATTCGGAGATTGTTGAATTGATCCCTACGACAAAGGAAAATCTATATGGAGCCTATCAATCAGGGTTTAAAGATATGGAAGATGCGTTTCAATATTTTACAGCCAGAAATAAAGCCAATATAGACTTCTTTATCACAAATAATATAAAGGATTTTAAGCACACAGATAAAAAATTGAAAGTTATATCCGCATCAGAATTTTTAAAGTTATTAAGCAATGAAGAATAGTCGCTCACATATTGTTGGATTGGTTACGTTAATGTTGGTTGGAATTCACTTTTCTTCTTTCGCTCAGACCGACACCTGGGCTACGTTTGCCAAGACAAAATTTGAAGCCAAGTACAACGAGAAGGCGGCAGAGTATTTTCTAATGCCCGTATTTCCGGATGAGTTGAAAAGTCTGGTGGGAAAAGAAATTACTATTGAAGGATATTATCTCCCCATTGATGTAGAAGGAAACGCCTACATCATTCTTTCAAAATTTCCCTATAGCCAATGCTTCTTTTGTGGAGGAGCTGGCCCCGAATCCATTGCAGAGGTAAGCTTTAAAGTGAAGCCAGGAAAGTTTGAACCCGATCAATACATTCGTATGAAGGGCAAGCTTAAACTCAATGAAGCTGACATTGATCATGGTAACTTCCTTATTGAAGAGGCCACGCTGATCAAATAATCATTCCCTGATATTGCGTCTTGTCATGTCACTCTTTAATAAAAGGAGTGAAACACGATTTTTATTCTAAAATATATTTGCAACAATGTTGCAAATATGAATTTTAACCTTCATTTTTGATTCAAATTCAATGTTTTTTAAGGATTTGAATGAATCAAAATGAAAATATTCGTTGTATTGATTATGATTTTGGGAGTATCTGCTATTCCCGATGAAGGATGGACTTTATTTGCCCGAACTATGTTCAAGTCGAAGTTTTTCAAGGAGCAGAATGAATACTTTCTTGTTCCCGCTTTTGATCAGGTGCTGTTATCCAAACGTGGAGAAGAAGTTCAGATCAAAGGTTATTATATGCCCATCGATATGAAAGGTAATTCACTGATTCTTTCCCGCAATCCGTATTCTTCGTGCTTCTTCTGTGGAGGAGCTGGTCCCGAGTCTGTCGCAGAAGTCGTATTGAAGGATAAGAAGCCCAGATTGAAAGTGGATCAGGTGATTACTGTTAAAGGAAGACTTAAGTTGAACGATTCAGATATTAATCATCTAAATTTTGTATTGGAGGAAGCCGAGATCATTCCGAAATGAAAATGATGAATGCGAAGATTTTATTTGTAATCAGCATACTGATTGTTTGTTGCTCATCACCTGATAAGCAGGAAAAAGAATTACTAAAGGAAGCTGCTGTCCTTCATAACGAAATGATTACGAAAGCAGAGCAACTGGAGGAAACTATTGCCATAATGGATGTTGATTCTACTTATAGAACAATTCATGACTCTTTGGTTATTTGGAAGGAGGTCATCGAAAACTGGGAAACTGATCTGGTGGAAGTACCAGGAAATGAAGAACACCATCACAAAGGAGGCGAGCATCATCATGAACATCAGCAGTTGAATGTAACACCGGAACAGATGCTTAACATTCAGAAAGAGTTGCATTTGCGTCTTCGTGCTATTGAAGAACGAATTTATGCACAAGTAAAAAAATAACACTTCGTATTAGTTACAACCAATTGATCATTAATAGTGTCCAACAAGAAACTCTCTGAACACTATATTTCAATGCCATGAGATTGTCAATTGCGTTTCTGATTGTATTATTAAGTTTATCTTCGATACAATGCAAAGAAGACTGTGAAAATGAAAAAAAATGCGATCTGGATCCAGATCCGGGAATGTGTTTTGCAGCCTTCCGTAAATACTACTACGATAAAAAGGATAAGAAGTGTAAGGAGTTTACCTGGGGTGGTTGTGGCGGTGTAGTTCCGTTTGATACTATGGAGGAGTGTCAAAATGGTTGTGGTTGCAATTGATACACTACAACCGCACAACATTATGTGAATCTATTCTATGATAATCTGTGGCTGGTTGGGCGCTCTTACATTAAGTATTTATCTATATTTGCACAAACAACCGTTCTTTGTTTGTATAAACCATCATAGCCGTTGCAGGTTTCCCCTAGCGGGGAATTAATAAGGAACCGTGTGTAAATCGCGGGCTGTCGCGCAACTGTAATCCTGTTCCGATGTTGCAATCGGGAATACGCTTTGCTCGTAATACCATTGTTGTTCAGAATTTGAATGACGAGAAGGTGAGCAAGGTCAGGAAAGCCAGGAGACTTGCCTATAACGCCATGACATTTTGCTTCCGCGACTTTGAAGCAGAGGTCAGGCAATGACTTTTACGAGTACGACTTCCATCTGCTCTGTTTTGTCGTTCCTTTCATTCTAAATTTTATCGCGTAAGTAAATCAGGTGATCTAACAGAGGGTTGCATTGTCAATCTATGTTTCACTTAAACAAAAGCAAAAAATGCTTACGCACAATCTTGGCTATCCGCGAATTGGTAGTCACCGCGAACTGAAGAAGGCCAGTGAGCCGGGAGTTACAAACTTGGAAGCATGTGCAATGATGTAGTAGGACACATTCCTTGCTACAGAGGAATCTGCAATCGTCAATGCTCCCTGACAAAGATCACATCCGCCATCACCCGTATGCGGATTAAAGTTCGGATCAGCGGCCAGATTCCATTCCAGTACGTTTCGACTCCAGTTGCGTGTAGCTCCAATGATCAATGTCTTCACGTGCCACTTCAGGTCTCCGTCAAAATTTCCTTTGCCTGAAGTCCATTGTTCGGTGAAGTATAAATTTTTATCCGGATGGGCATCGTGTACTTTGCTCATGGCATCGATTTCACCTACATACATGTGAAAAGCAGAGCCATCGACAAATGGTTTTGTTTCTGCGTCATTCAGAATGGAGATCGGATATTCCGGATGGTCGCAGTTGTGATCGAACAATACAATTTTTGTTTTAATGCCTGCCGTTTGGAAAGCAGGTCCGAAATGTTTCTTGATAAACTCATTTTGCTCTTCAGCAGTCATTACCAGACTTGGTGTATTCTTTGGATTCTCGGGTTCATTCTGAATCGTGAGCGCATCAATGGTGATTCCTTCCTTTGCCATCTCCTGGATGTACTTGGTCAGGTAATTGGCATACGTGGAGTAATATTCCTTTTTCAGACTTCCCCCTTTCGGAAGGTTGTTGGTCTTCATCCATACTGGTGATGACCACGGGCTTGCCATGATTTTTATATTTGGCTGCAATGCAATGATCTGTTTCAGTACAGGAATCAAATGAGTTTGATCAGGAGCCAAACTGAATTTCGCTAGAGTTGGATCGGTCTTTCCTGCAGGAAGATCATCGTAAGAGAATACATGGTCATCGAGATCAGAAGCACCTACACTTATTCTAATGTAACTGATCCCAATTCCATTTGCTTTCGTGGTGAAGAGTTCTTTCAATAACGAATCGCGTTGAGCTGGATTAAGTTTAGTGTTGATCAGCATGGCACTTCCGCCTGTCAATGCATAGCCAAATCCATCAATGGATTGATATTGCTTTGTAGTGTCGATTGTAAGGATTGATTCAGATTTCTCAGCAGAAGATGAAATCTCTTTCTTTTCAAGTAAAGAAGTTTTATCGCCAGTTGTTAACCAGAAATCGATGTTGCTTTTCGAAACCTTTTCCTTTTGTGAACAAGAAGAAAGGATTGTAAGACTCAATAATATTAATACGCCTGGAGTAAATTTCATAAAATTATTCTTATGATTAAACTTCTAACTTCTAACTTCTAACTTCTAACTTTCTTTAGCAACATATAATTCTGCTTGTCTGTACCCCAGTGATATCCCAATGAAAACGGAAGCGGTTCTTTCTTTCCGGCTTTGTAAGCAGAGTCGAGATCCGACTGGAATTTCTCGTCTCCGAAATCTTTTACGGGCTTTACGTATTCACTATAAGTCCACTGCCCAGTCTTTACCTATTTTTCGTCACGATACCTGGTATAGTATCATACCAAGTCTTTATGAGATTGTGCAAAGATCATCTTCTTAATATCCGTGAAGTAAGAAACGTGCATTAAGTATGATGCGGACTTCACGAACGTATTTACCGGACCGAGATTCTTTACGAACAGGTCAAACTCTGGCCGTTCTTTTAACCCCTGGTTGGAAATACTGATGCTGAAATAGTAAAGTGTTTTAATCTCTTTCGTGGTGCGTTCGCGGAAAGCAATTTTCACACCGGGCGTTTTATTCCAGTGCTGTTTGCTGGCTTCTACTTCCTGCTCCATCCCTAATGAATCAATGTAAATGAATTTGGAATCGAGCAATTCATAACCTGAACGTTCAATGAATACATAAAGTAAGGGAAGCACGCCTTTCACTTTCTTGAAATCTTTCTTCATGTGTGTGGTGATGAAATAGCTCTTCTGGAAGATATCACGAAGCGAGCTGGCTAAAGTATCCAGGAACTCATCGCGTTCTTTCACATTCATCGTATCGATGCGTGGTAGCTCAATGATCGGTTCTAATGCCGCTAACACAAACTTCTTCGTATTGGGAAATATTTGTTGTGCGTGAAGGAAGTCGGGACCGGAGAACGGATAAAAGACAGTGAGCGTATCATTGATCTGACTTCTCAAGTGACTTTCTTCCCAATCCTGCATTTTCTTTAAGCGATCACGGGTCATTCTTGCCCAGCTGCTGTCCATCATCACCCGATACTCCTGCCAGTATTTGTCATCTTCCATGCCTGCAAAGAAGTTGGACTCTGTCTGATTTATTCCCGCGAGGTAACGACCAGTATAATCCAGAAGGGTGTCCTGATACGGCTGGTGATTGGTGAGTTCAATGGAGTCTTGCGGAACGATCACTGAATCTGCGCCCAGCGTATCAGTAGGAATGTATTCCTGCTTTGGATTTTTTCCACACGAAAGAAGGAGCGTTGCGATAATAACAGCGAAGAAGGATAATCTTAGAATCATATTTTTTTTCGGCTTGCAATTAAGTACACAATAAGACCAGGAATCATCGTAAGGACAGAGTAAAGGATTGTTCGATAATCGTCCTGAGTGACATAATAAATCATCCAGCAGGTAGTGACAATAAATATGACTGGCAATACCGGATACAATGGCAATTTAAATGGGCGTTCAGCTGAGGAATATTTTTTCCGCAGGAAGAAAACACCAATCACGGTAAGCATTGAGAAGATGGAAAGGCTTACGGAAATGTATTGAATGATTTCTTTAAACGAACTGACTACTACGAAAACACAGACCACGCACCTTGAACGAGAATGGAGAGGTAAGGCATGCCAAAACGATTTTTCGCAGAGAGTCTTTGAGTAGACTGTAATCTTCACCCATGGCTTCAGTTACGCGTGGGCCGGCAATGGTCATGGCACTTAGCGTAGAGAGTAATGCGAAGCTGAACAGTGCAGAGAATAGCGCTCCGGCTTTTGCTCCGAAGAGTTTATGAGCGACCACATTTCCAATGTCATTTTGTCCGTTGAGTTCAGTAAACGTGGCGCTGTATAAAAACATTCCGTTCAACATCAGGTAAACAACCACTACTATTAATGTTCCCAGTACTAGTGATCTCGGAAGATTCTTTGTTGGGTTCTCCATGTTGCCTGCGATGTAAGCAGCAGCATTCCAACCCGTATAAGCGTACACTACAAAGACCAATGAAACAGCAAAGCCGGAACTCGCGATCAGGTCCCAATCACCAGGCTGTGGGGTAAAGTTGGCGCCAGATTGTGGTGAGTCAATAAACAATGGAGCAAAACAAAAGAAGGCGATGAGCGTGAGTTTGGTGCCTGTCAGAATGGTTTGAGCGATTCCGCCCGCTTTCACACCGAACCAATGAATAGCAGACACTATTAATATAGATGCGATAGCAATGGGTTTAACGGGTAAGCCAAGCAATTCTCCTGAGTATTCTCCGATAGCAATGGCTACAGCAGAAATAGCGCCAGCAAAACCAACCACAATGCTCATCCACCCGCTCACGAAACCAAGAGCCGGATGAAAAATTTTTCCGAGATAGTAATATTCGCCTCCTGATCGCTTGAGTGTAGTCGCGATCTCAGCGTAAGTAAATGCACCGGACAATGCCACCACGCCACCAATGAGCCATAATGTAAGAATGACAAAGCCTGATGGCAACGGACCAACCTGATAGCCAAGTGAGGTGAATACTCCTGTTCCGATCATATTGGCGATCACAAGAGTAACGGCCACCGTAAAGGTGTACTTCTGAGGGGTGGTCATAGGGGCAAATCAGCCTGAAAGATCATACTAATTTTTCTGATTTTGGAGAGATGTCCAGACTTTCGTTACCGTAAAACTCATTGTCAAAGCGCCCTGATCTTCTTACTTTTCTGAAAATCTACATGCATGAAGAAATTTCTTTTTATCCTTTTGGGATTCACCTCCTTATCCGCACTGGCCCAGGTGCCCGACTCGGTTTACATCAAACAGCATTATGATAAGATGGAAGTCACTATTCCTATGCGGGACGGAGTGAAATTATTCACTGCTATTTATATTCCAAAAGATAAATCAAAGACCTACCCGTTTCTGATGCAACGCACCTGTTATAGTGTGGCACCCTATGGTCCCGATAAATTCAAGAAGAGCCTCGGGCCATCTAAATTCCTGATGAAAGACGGATACATTTTCGTTTACCAGGATGTGCGCGGAAGATGGATGAGTGAGGGCGTATTTACCAATATGACTCCAAACATTCCTGGCAACGACCGGAAGAATAAAACAGCAACAGACGAGGCATCGGATACCTGGGATACCATTGACTGGTTAATCAAAAACATAAAAGGCAATAACGGCAAAGCAGGACAATGGGGCATTTCCTATCCGGGCTTTTACACGACAGCAGGTATTCCGGATGCACACCCTGCATTGAAGGCATCTTCCCCACAGGCTCCGATTTCAGATTTCTTTTTCGATGACTTCCACCACCAGGGCGCTTTTCTTCAAAGTTATATCGCTGCTTTTGGTGTGTTTGGCTATCAGCATGATAAGCCCACTGACAAGAGCTGGTATGATGATAAGCTTCAGCGTTTCTTTGATGAAAAAGCAAAAGACGGGTATGAATTCAATCTCAACATGGGGCCGTTGAAAAATGCTACTTCAAAATATCACAGCGACAACTTCTTCTGGCAGGAAATCATTGATCATCCAAACTATGATGAGTTCTGGCAAAAACGAAATTTGTTGCCACATCTTACCAATGTGAAGCATGCCATCATGACCGTGGGCGGGTGGTATGATGCCGAAGATCTTTACGGTCCGCTGAATATTTATAAGAAGATTGAAAGCTCAAGCCCCGGTACCTATAATACAATTGTGATGGGACCTTGGAGTCATGGCGACTGGGCACGTGAAACCGGATTTCAACAGGTGAATCATATCTATTTTGGAGACAGTATTTCTACTTTTTACCAAAGAGAAGTGGAACGTAAGTTCTTTAACGCAAATCTGAAAGACGGAGTGCAGCCGCAATTACCAGAAGCATTGATGTATGATTGCGGATTGAAGCAATGGAAACAATTTGCCAGCTGGCCACCAAAAGAAATCCCTTCCGTGAAATTATTCTTTGCAGAAAATGGCAAGCTCTCGGTGAATGTTCCAACCAAAGAAGAGGCCGTATTTGACTATATCAGTGACCCGGCTAAACCGGTTCCATACACTTCACAAACGGAAGGCCTGGTATTCACTCCCCGAAGATTCATGACGGATGATCAACGCAATGCGGCACATCGTCCGGATGTCTTGACTTTTCAAACGGACGTTCTCACCAGTGACATTACTTTAGCGGGAGAGATAGCTGCAAAACTCAAAGTAGCCATGACGGGAACGGATGCTGACTTTATCGTGAAATTGATTGACGTGTATCCGGGTGATGAACCAAATGATTCACACAATCCTCCAAACATCATCATGGCAAATTATCAGCAACTGGTAAGACATGAAACATTCAGAGGGCGTTTCCGCAACAGTTATGAGAAGCCGGAACCATTTAAAGCAAACGAGATTACAGACGTGAACTTTGCCCTCCAGGACATTCTGCATACATTCAAAAAAGGCCACCGAATCATGATTCAGATTCATAGTACATGGTTTCCGTACATTGATCGTAACCCACAGAAGTATGTCGACAATATCTATAAGGCCAATGAAGAGGATTTCATTAAGTCGACCATAAAAGTTTATGGCTCATCCAGTGTGGAAATTGGTGGCGGACAGAGACTAAATACGAAGATTGAAACGTTAAAGAAATAATTTCGAAATACGAATGGCAATTGACGAATTACAAAATTCAGGTGCTTCCCTGATTTGTAATTCGTCATCTTTAATTTGTAAATCCAGAATCATGAGATGTTTTATACTTACTGTCCTTAGCATTGTTTCCTTCGCCAGTTATTCTCAGAAATGGGATACCATTCCTAATCTCCCGGATTTGTACAGACAAAGAGTAGAACTCTTTAAAAAGGAACCGGTGGTTGAGGGGAAAATTCTTTTTCTGGGTAATAGTATTACGCAAGGAGGCGACTGGAGAAAATTACTTAACGACTCAACGGTGATCAACCGTGGTATTGGCGGAGACATTACCTTTGGTATTTTAAAACGATTGGATGATGTGGTGAAAAGAAAACCTTCCAAAGTGTTTCTTCTTATAGGGATCAATGATATTTCAAAGAACATCCCGGATGAAGTGATTATGGAGAATATTTTTTCTATCGTAAGCAGAATAAGAGGCGGATCTCCGAAGACGCAGATTTATGTGCAAAGCATTTTTCCACTTAATCCTTCATTTGAGAAATTTCCGGCCAACTATGACAAGCAGGATCATGTAGTAACGTTGAACACACAACTAAAAAAGTTTGCGGATCGTTTAAAGTACACCTTTGTAGATTTGTATCCGGAATTTCTTGACAAAGAGAACCGGTTAAATGCAAAGTACTCGACTGACGGATTGCACCTTAATGCTGCTGGCTATGGTCATTGGGTATCTATCTTAAGAAGCCTGAAATACGTGGATTAGTTAGTGAACGAATAGAAGTGGAATGATAAAGAATGTAATTGTTTTAGCAGGGTTTGTTTTTTTGTTTTTGGATTTACAGGCGCAGTTTAAGAACAGCAAGCTCGCTGACCTAAAAGACAATAATTATCCTGCAACGGGTCCGGCCGTTACCATCAATTTTAAAAACCCGAATAATATTGTAGCAGGAATTTCTCCTGACCGGGTATTTTATTCTTTCGATGCCGGACAAACCTGGACGGAAACCCAACTGACTTCACCTCATGGAGTAGCAGGTAATCCTGTTTTGATCTCTGATGTAAAGGGACATATCTATTACTTCCATCGTTCGGATCCTGGTGGCCAGGGAAAGGTTGCTGATAGCTGGCTTGATCGTATCGCCTTCCATAAAACAACAGATGGTGGAAAAACATGGGAGGAAGGTGAGTCTTTTGGAAGTAATTCATCGAAGGACCAGGATGAACCGCAGATTGCTATTCATCCTAAAAAACAGGATTTATATGTAACATGGAATCAATTCGATAAATATGGATCGAAGGATACCACTTGCCACTCCAATGTATTGTTCAGTATGGCATCTGGTGGTAAGAAATGGAGTAAGCCCGTTGAGTTAAGCCCCAATGGTGATTGTGCTGACGCGGATAAAACCCCGGGCGGAGCAATGACCGCAGTGGATATGGATGGAAGAGTATTTGCAGCATGGTCTGCAAACGAGACCATTTATCTTGACCGTTCGTTTAACGGGGGCTCGATGTGGCTAAGCAACGATATTGCTCTCGCTAAACAACCAGGTGGCTGGCATATGAACATTCCAGGTGTAGGCGCTACTCATGGAAAGCCAATGATTATGATTGACAACAGCACCAGTGCTTATCATAATCTTATCTATGTCATGTGGGCAGACCAACAAAACGGTAAAGACAATACAGATATCTGGATGATGCGATCCTCCAACCGTGGAGACAACTGGACTCAACCCATGAAGGTGAATCAGGATAGTTCGCAACATCACCAGTTTCTTCCAAGAATGACTGTCGATCAGACAACTGGTAATGTATATGTGATGTATTATGATCGCAGAGATCATGATGACGATCAGACGGATGTTTATCTTTCTTATTCAAGCGATGGAGGAAATCATTTTACTGATGTGAAAATCAGCGAAACGTCATTCACACCGGCAGAAGGTAAATTCCAGTCCGACTATAATTCTATCTCGGCCCAGAAGGGAGTCATCGTGCTGGCCTGGACAAGGACAGACGGTGATGCGACCGGTGTATGGACAGCGATTATCAGGCAAGATGAGCTGAATGTTCCCAAGTCGTATCAGAAGAAATCCAAATAGTCTTTATAAATAAAGAGGAGAGAATGAAGAGTGTAATCTCGGCTTAGTCAAGGTTAGATAACACTCTTTTAATTTATTGATTAACTAAAGGGATCAGCAATTCTTGGCATCGGTATCACAGGATTCACCATGTGCTATAACTTCCTTGCCAACCTGCTTAAACATATCAATAAAGGCCTCTGTGGGCTGAGCACCGGAAACTCCGTACTTGTTGTTGATGATGTAAAATGGAACTCCACTGATTCCTCTTTGATAGTTGATTTTCTCGGCCATTTCCACTTCTGCCAGCCCTTCGTCTGAGTCTAGCCACGATGCCACTTTTTCTTTTGTCAACCCGGCCTTCACGGCAACAGCAATCAGGTTTTCTTTTTTTGACAGATCAACACCTTCTTCAAAGTATGCTTTCATAAAAGCTTCTTTGGTTTGAGGCTGTTTGCCTTCTTCTTTTGACAGGTAAATGATACGATGTGCATCACGAGTGTTAGGAGATACTTTTTGCTTGCTGAAATCAAATTTCAGGCCTTCGGTAGCTGCTGTTTGAGTGGTTTGACTGGTGATCTGCTCATATCTCGCTTCGCTTCCAAACTTCTTTGACAAGTATTCCTTTTGATTCAACCCTTCCTTTGGCATATCCGGATTGAGCTCAAACGGTTGATACGAAACTTCAAAGTCATATTGGCCAGACAGCTGATCTAATGCTTTTTCCAGCCTTCTTTTACCGATGTAGCACCAGGGACATACGACATCCGATACTACATCTATTGTGATCTTAGGTTTGTTCAATAATTCCAGCGTATTCATTCCTTTAAATTTCATTGAAAACACCAAAAACGAGGCAAATGGTTCATTACTAAGTAGTAATGTCTTCTCATTTAAAAACCTTTATATTATTTTTGTCATTCAATTGTCAACCACTTATAAAAGAATTGAAAAACAAATAACCCAATGGTAGCAGAAAAAGAAAAATTTAAGGTAAAAGATATTTCCCTGGCCGCATGGGGTCGCAAGGAAATCAAATTGGCAGAAGCAGAAATGCCTGGTTTGATGTCAACCCGTGAGGAATATGGGAAACAAAAGCCTTTGAAAGGTGCACGTATCGCTGGCTGTCTTCACATGACTATCCAGACTGCCGTGTTGATTGAAACATTGATCGAACTGGGAGCAGAAGTAACCTGGTCATCTTGCAATATCTTCTCTACACAAGATCACGCTGCTGCTGCCATTGCTGCTGCTGGTATTCCTGTTTATGCCTGGAAGGGTATGAACGAAAAAGAATTCGACTGGTGTATTGAACAAACCTTATTTGCCTTCAAAGATGGCAAGCCATTGAATATGATCCTGGACGATGGTGGTGATTTAACCAACATGGTATTGGATCGTTACCCTGAGTTGGTAAAAGACATCAAAGGTATTTCTGAAGAGACTACCACAGGTGTTCATCGTTTGATTGAACGCATGCATAATGGTAAACTGCCTTTGCCTGCAATCAACATCAATGATTCAGTTACCAAATCAAAATTTGATAACAAGTATGGCTGTAAAGAATCTTTGGTAGATGCGATTCGCAGAGCTACTGATGTGATGATGGCTGGTAAAGTTGCCGTTGTTGCTGGTTACGGAGACGTGGGTAAAGGTTCTGCCGCATCATTGCGTGGAGCAGGTGCTCGTGTTATTGTTACTGAAATCGATCCGATATGTGCATTACAAGCTGCTATGGACGGATTCGCAGTGAAGAAAATGGAGAATGCTGTTAAAGATGCAGATATCATCGTTACCACTACTGGTAATTTCGGTATTGTACAAGGCAAACACTTCGAAGCGATGAAAGACAAGGCGATCGTTTGTAACATCGGTCACTTTGATACAGAAATTGATGTGGCATGGTTGAATAAAAATGCGGTCTCTACAGACGAGATCAAACCACAGGTAGATCTTTATACGTTGAAGAATGGCAATCAGATTTTGTTATTGGCTGAAGGCCGCCTGGTGAACCTGGGTTGCGCTACTGGTCACCCTTCATTCGTAATGAGTAACTCATTCACTAACCAGACATTGGCTCAGTTAGAACTTTGGACAAATACC
>JBGATZ010000060.1:0-16460 GCA_044228905.1 Cyclobacteriaceae bacterium
ATCGCTCGTTTGATTTCTGGTTAGTATAAATAATTGATTCGTTGGGGCCGAGTAATAATTAATAAGGCAGCTTCCCAAAAATCCGGATCCTCCCGTTATAACTATTTTCATGATAAAGTTAATTTAATCGGTTCTCAGAATAGATCAGTTATCGTATTGATCAGA
This sequence comes from Cyclobacteriaceae bacterium, assembly GCA_044228905.1. Lineage (GTDB taxonomy): Bacteria > Bacteroidota > Bacteroidia > Cytophagales > Cyclobacteriaceae > ELB16-189. The sequence goes on from JBGATZ010000060.1 coordinate 166, forward strand.
TTGTAACACCTTTCGCTTTGCTACGCAGACGGAAGAATACGAACAGATTAAAGAAATGCATCCCTCCCAATATCAAAATGATCGCACCGATTTTAAGACTCAGCTTTTCAATCACAACCTGAGTAGAATTGATCTCTCCGAAGATTTGTAGTGTGTACACCGCATAACCTAAATTGATCAGGTAAAAACCTACAACAAGTAATTGATTCACACTGTCTGCAAGAGGCTCGTTTCCATGAAAGATATCAACCAGAAATAATCGACCATTTTTGAACAACGTTTTCGCTACCCAAATTGTTAGAGAGATGGTAAGTAAAAGATAGATAGCATAAGTTAAAATGAAGTAATTCATAAAATATGGGTTTAAAGTTTATAAATTGTTATTTCAAAACTTTCAGAAAATATTGAAAGTATAAACGTATAAAATATTACTGTAGTTTCATTAAAAGCTTATAAAACCAGGTTTGATCTGATTTGGTAAATTTTTCAATCATTCCGTCCACATTATAAGTGAAGTCAAATAAATCTCCGGTCACTTTCTTAAATTCGGCTACCGACTTTTTATCGCCTCCTGATACGCTCTTCACCTCTTCCAGCACATTCAATATGGGCTCTATCTCTCTTCTTCTACGTTCCCGTGAAACTTGTTTGGCCAATTCCCAAACATCTTTCCCTGTCGAGAAGAATTCCTTGCGCTCACCTACCCTATGTTCTTTCTTTACAATTCCCCAGTCAATCAAGGCACGAAGATTCATATTCACATTGCCTCTTGACATCTGCAAGTCAGCCATGATTTCCTCAGCAGACAATGGTTCTGAAGAAAGCAAAAGAAGAGCATGTATTTGCGCCATCGCTTTATTAATACCCCAGCTCGAACCAAGGGTGCCCCAGGCCTGGATGAATTTTTGCTTTGCTTCGTTGTATTCCATTAATTCAAAGATATTCTAATGTTCTAAACTTTCAAATATTTTTGAAAGTTTAGTTTAACAAAAAAGAATGCGATTGGCCTCCTTAAATTGGTTAATAGAATTGATAATCAGATTGCTCCGGTGGCTAACAAGGCCATGATGACGAGTGCTATATTTAATCCGATGAGAACCAGCACTATTCTCGTTCTGGTCTGCTTTGATCCTAAAATTCCTAACATAAAAAAGTACCAGGTATGGGGTTGTCTATTATTAGACACTGCAAGTTACCAGTACGTTGTAAGCGATTAACTAAAGATTGAGTATAATTTTTTGAAGTCGGTTTAATTCTGCATTCTTGAATACCACGGAATATCCTTCTGCTGCATTCGTTGGATGAAGAAATGAATATTGGACGGATTTATACTGCTGATCTATTTCTCTCCTGATAACGGTACCCATTTCGCTTTCAAATCAGGATCAGTCATCTCTTTATCAAAAGGAAACATCGGACGATTGATACGTTTGAATGTTAATCTTTCCAGATCCTGATCTACCCCACCTGGTGTGAGTGCCATGATCCAGTCTGCTCTCATATCATAAAGCTCAGGTACAAGGTATCCCAACTTTACTACCACGATGTCAGACTTACGTGGATTCAACCCCAGCCGTGTAAAGTCAATTTCTTCGTGATACGGTTTGCGTTTCTTTGTTACGATCACATTCACACTTCCAATCTTCACCACTACTTCCGTTTCTGCGTGAAGATCGCCTTGCTCAATATGCTGAACAATACCTGATAGCTTTATAGGTGGCGCAAAACGTGAATCGACTGCTGCTCCCACAAGACCTTCTGCTTTATTTCCTACTCCGGCTTTTACTGCTTGCTCTATGAATTCCGGTCCTGGAATAGAAGCATAAATTAATGACGGACCTTTCTCTGTTTTGAATTCAGGTCGTGCCAGGATTTCTTTCAACGTCCAGGTAACATCACCCGCTCCCCCTGCAGTAGGATTGTCGCCCATGTCGCTGATCATAAACGGATGCTTATCACTCTTCACTGCTTTATCCAGACTTTCTTTGAGTTGAGCTACTGGCGCAATGAACTCAAATTCATTCCTTACTTTCCAGAAACTGTCGGCCAATTGCTCTGCCTCTTTGGCTACCTTTTCTTTATCATCACCAGTCACCATTACCACAGCATGGTTGCGCGGCTCATCTGCCCAGGCGTAACCTATCCAGATTGCGGCATCGGTTATTCCTTCCCCTGAAGCAGCTGGCGCTACTTTCGCGTATAAGCTTTTACCCGGATCAACACGTGTACTTGTTTTTTCTCCAGGTAAAAGAATCGGCACCGTTATGTATGCTTTGTAAGCCGGCTTGCCCTTACCACTCTCTATTCTTGCCAATAAATTATCAACTGCTCTCTTATCAGATTGCATCGCATCTTCATGAGGAGCCATACGATAACAGGTGATCAGATCGCTGTTCTGTGCCAATCTCCACGACACATTGCCATGCAAATCCATTGAAGTGGAGATGATGGTTTCATAGCCAACTACTTCACGAACTCGTGTAATCAAGTCTCCCTCCGGATCGTCAAGACCCACCACGCTCATTGCTCCATGGATATCGAAGAACAGGCCATCATAAGGGAGATTCTTCTTTAATCGGTCCAATGTCTTGGCAACAAGCGATTCATACGCTTCACGCGTCACTGCACCTCCGGGTATAGAGCGTCCAATCAATGCCGGGAACCATTGTGCGCTTTTTCTATCCAGTGAATCAGGCGACAAAAAAGGATAAGAGGTAAAAATCGTATCTCCCGTTTTTGCATGAAATGCTTCTTCATTAGTCAACGCTGGCGAAAAAGTACTGGACTCAATAGACAATCCGGCAATTGCAATACGTGGCAAGGTCTTTTCTTTCGTAGTTGTGCACTGAAAGAGGCTGAAGCCGATTACAATAAGGATGATAACGAAGAATACTTTTTTCATAAGAAACACTTTGCACTCAATATATGATGTCGTCCGCAACGTACCTAATAGAATTATATATGCGTTGAATGCTGATATTATGAACGCTTAGCCAAAATCAAAGCAGAGGGTAGGCCGGGTAACCATGCCTCGCGTGTATCGGCAACTTTTTTCCAGCCTTCAATGCTTACCAACATTAAATCATATCCCGATATCATAGAAGTACCAACTTCACGCTCACTGGAAAGGCGAATATGATTGGGGGCTACCTGCTCAATGGAACGAATTGATTCTTTCATTTCAGAATTATTCTTGATGTAGCCCGTCATATCAAGAATTGTGACTTGTGAACCAGAATTACCGATCAGTTGGGCAAAACGAATAAGAAACGAATCTGATTCGCTAAATACCGGGATAAATATGAAAAGTCAGCATTCTGGAAAACCCTTGTCTACAAACACGTTTGCCGGAATGTTACTTTTTGACAAGATACCCCGACTCCGGTCATCCAACGGAGCATTCTCATAGACATTCACTTTTCCCGTTACCTGATGAATCAACTACAGGCTTAATTATTTGAGAAATCCGCTGATTTTTCCCAGCAAACTTCCTTCAAAAATTGATTGACCTGCTCCGATGAGTAGCAGATCATAGTCGCCTTCATTCGCGATTTCAGTGATGTCTCCGTTGATATCACTTGATTCTTTGAAGATGGTTTTAATATTCCGATCAAGCCTTACTGATTCCTGTATCACTGGAGCAAAGCTTTCCTTTTCATATTCAGCTGTATTGAATGAATGTAATTCATTGCCGGGAGAAAGATGCAAAACGGTCACTGATGCGTTCCCGTTTAATTGTTTTACCAATGCATTGGCCAGGCGAAGCAATGATCTTCCTCTTTCCGGATTACCGAAAGAGATGAGAATATTATACTTGCCGGATTGAGCAATAGCCGCGGATGTTGATTGATTGGAAGACCGGAACGACCAGTTAATCAGATCAAGCACTGGTCCGGTCATGAATGTTGTCAGCAATGCCATGATGACCATCATGGCAAAAATTTCGGCATTCAAAACTCCCAGATCGTAGCCAATATTCAATACCACCAATTCCATAAGTCCACGTGTGTTCATTAATGCACCAATCGACAGACTATCTTTCCAGTTTTGTCCCACGAACCGAGCAGCCATTGCACTACCTACAAATTTTCCTGTTACTGCAACCAGTATAATCAGTCCGGCTATTTTCCATAAATGAAGATCATTGAGTAATCCTATTTGTGTCCTTAATCCGGTGAATACAAAGAATAACGGGAGCAATAATACCAATGCTACGTCTTCTATTTTCTCAATGAATATGTTTCTGAATTTTGTATTCTCGGGCATAATTGCACCCGCCATGAACGCGCCAAACAATGCATGAATTCCAATCACTTCGGTGACATATGCCGACAAAATCAGTGTTAGAAAAAATATTGCAACAATAGGTTTGCTCAAATTTTCTCTTGAAGTATGAAGATCCCCTACTCGCTTTAAGAACGGACGGACTACATTGATCATAAAAGAACATATAGCACTGCGAGTATAATTGTAAAAAATGCACTGGCAAATGAACCGGCTTTTACTATGGCAATTACCGCGGCCAGAATACACCACGCAGTAATATCATCCGCAGCAGCACAGGTAATTACAATTGTTCCCAATTTTGTCTTTTGTATACCACGCTCCTGCACTATTCTTGCCAAGACCGGAAATGCAGTGATGCTCATCGAGATCCCTACGAATAAGGCAAAGGAAGCAAACTCAATATTGGCCGGAGCAAATTGCTCATACATAAAATAAGATAATCCTACGCCAAGGGCGAATGGAAAAATGATGCTTGCGTGACTAACCACCACAGCATCACGTGCTTTTGTTCTTAGTACGCGAAGATCAAGCTCCATCCCCACGATAAACATAAACAGGATCAACCCAATCTGGCTCAAGAATTGAAGATTGCCCAGTGACTTTACAGGGAACAATACCGCTGAGAACTCAGGGAAATACAAACCTAGCAAAGAAGGACCTAAGACGATGCCTGCAAACATCTCACCAACCACTGCAGGTAATTTAATTCTGGTACAAACCCATCCAAAGAACCTGGCCACCAAAATAATAGTAACAATCTGAGCAAGAAGTAAGGCAAGTGGATGCGTCAGATTTTGAACTAATGAATCAATAAACTCTGTCCACGAGCTTTTTTCAGATTGCGAAGCTACAATACTCCTGTTCTGTTCCAGTTTAGCTCCCAGCAAAATAATCCAGTACATCAGTGCCGAGAACCCGCCAATAATTCCCACGTAAAAAATACTTCTCTTCAGTTTCTTCATTGTAGTGCTGTCCTTGACTAGAAATAGCGCAAAGATGAAAAACTCAGTCAATAATGAAACTGATTTTAAAACTGGTTTTAGGAAAATGTAATCAAACGGTTAAAGCTTGTAACGAAATTAGTGTCTTATTTTCTGATTGAACTCCTCACGATAAACTTCACTGAGCGAAAGTATAATGGAGCTTCCTGAACTGTCAGTCAGCGTTGTAGTTACTTCACTCGATTGAAAGACTTGTATTGCTTTAATTGCAATCACTTCCTTCTTGTTTACTCGTATGAAGTCGTCTGAAGGTAAAAGTTTTAATAATTTCTCGAACGATATATTCTTTATTGTTATGGATGTGCCATCAGTGAGGATGGCAATTTTATCACGACTATCTATTTCTGAAGTCCGGATATAATAAAGCTGATCAAAAAAGAGAATTGCCTTTCCTTTGTCTGTGTTGAGCTGCAGGAATTTCTTTTCGGATTTCAGGCTCGTCACATACTTTTGAGCTTTCAGTACAGCCTGTTCCAGCCGCTCTTTCTTAATCGGCTTCCTCACATAGTCGATTGCATTCAGATCGAATGCTTCAGCCGCATATTCCTTATAAGCAGTTGTAAATATCACCGGCTTTCCACTCAGTAACCCAGCTACCTGCAAGCCATTTCGCTGGGGCATTTCAATATCCAGAATACAGAGATCAAAATTCAGTTGAGGAAGCTCAGCAAGAAAAGTCTCTGGATTATTGAAGGACCTAACTATTTCGAGTTCCGGAATTTGCTCACACAGCAATTTGAGATATGCTAATCCCGGAAGTTCATCATCAAGCAGGATGCATTTCAGTTTTGTGTTCAAGAAGATTGATTTTTAAGTATGCAATAAACACATCACCTTCAATAAACCGATCCAGCTTAAAATTCTCTTTATAGATGATGCGCAACCGTTGTTCAAGTGTTTCAGAACCGATACCTCCCTTCTCTTTGCGAAGTGTGCTGCCGGAAGATATTTTATTGGAAACAGTGAGTGCAAAATTGCCGTCCTTCAGCTCAAATACAATTGATATAAATGCATCCGGTTTCTGAAGGTCAGCATGTTTAAAAGCATTTTCAATTAAATCAATAGAGATAAGCGGGGCTAACAGCTTTTGATCATAAGCGGGATCGGATTCACTTAGTTTTGTCTTCACCTTCAGTTCAAATAGCGGACTTACCTTTACTTTATTGATCTCAATCAGATTGAGCGCAAACTCAATTTCTTCTTTCGGTGTCACTAGCCTGTTACGGCTCTCATACAAAATGTAATCCAGTACATTTGAAAGCTTATCTAATGCGAAATACGTCTGATACGCATGTGACTGAATCGAATTGAGGATATTTTTAAATAGATGAGGGTTAAGTCGAGATTCAAGGCTCTGGAGTTGCAGTGAATTGATCCTGTTTTCCAGCTGAAAGAATTTTAATTCAGTCTCTTTTTTTATTTTTTCTGTCTTCAAAAGGCGATATAGCAGATAGGCGATTACTCCCAGCATCGCAAGACCTGTAAATGAAATGATATAAAGCACTGAGTCTGACACGTTCTTATATTTCGGCTGATTGAACGTTCAAATCTAACTCATCTGAAGAAATTTTAATAGAAGCCTTAAACGCTGTCAACCTGAGCTACAATCTCTGCCTGTATTGCTTGTATGAACGTACAACTATAATTACTTTCTAATTCATTGGATTCGCACCTTTCGGTTAAATGCCGCTTATTTGTATTCTGATCGCAAATGAGTTTTAAGGCATCAAAAAAAAATGTGCTTATCATTATCACCTGGATACTTTTAGTTCAGGTCATAAATTTATCTATTGATCCTACGGATCCTGCTCCATATAAACCCGGGAAACTCACTGTTTGTGAAGATCTTACTATCAATGAGATCGAGAGCATCTATGAATTGGTTGCAGAACAATGTGCTGGTGTGAATGTTCCTGAGCAAGAGGATAGTGATCACCACGGAAGTTTCGTGAAAGTAATGGCGTTCTTTTTTACAAATACGTCTATTAAAATCAAAAAACAGTTTCGGGATATTCAGACAGTTTTTTCTGCTCCAGACGATATGTTGCCGTCAGTAGATATAGAGCTCATCTCTCCTCCCCCAAAACTAGTCTGAGTTTCTCTCTATTCTTTTCTGTAGTCGTCAGTCCTGCGCACGATATTGCGTCTTCTTTAAAATAGATGCATCGTTTTACAAGACTTGGCTGAAATGTGACTACGGATTGTTACCTAAGTATCTATCTGCTATAGTAAAGTTGATGTAAAATGGCAGAAAGGCATATATAGAATAAAAACAAAAAACATGGTTAATGTGACTTTAGGGCTTTGCCAGTCTCTTAACAACTACTTGGTTCATATGTCGGTATTTAATTTCAGAGGACTGTTCCTTGTCCTGTTAGGGTGTGTTCACTTTCCTGCACTCTCCTATGACTCGCTGTCGCTCACCATACAAAAGGCAGATAGTATCTTCCTTAGGCAAAACTTATCACTACTGTCGCAGGCGTACAATATAAATGCACGTGATGCAGAAATTATTCAGGCCCGTGCCTACCCTAATCCAAATTTTTCAGCTCAATTCAATGCCATCGACCCTGAGCACGACAGGTTTTTTAACGTAGGCCAAAATGGCCAAAAGGAGTTTGCCATCGATCAACTTCTACTTATCGGTGGAAAACGCAAGAGCAGTATTGCCATTGCCCGACAGAATAAGATCATTGCACAAAGCGAGCTTGCTGAATTATTAAGGAATCTTAAGCTCCAGCTTCATAGCAGTTTCTATTTACTCAATCAATACAATACCATACTTTATCATTATGATCTGCAACTTGATTTACTGGATCGTATTATCAAGTCGTATGAAGTTCAGGCAAAAAAAGGAAATCTGCCTGTAAAGGATGTGATCAGGCTAAAAGCAGTCTACCTGCGAATTAGCAACAACCGGATTGAGGTAACCAATACTCAATTGGATGAAATTAAACGTTTGCAGGTGTTGCTTCAACTCCAGATTTATCCGATGCCGGTAGTCAGTGAGGCTTCATTCGTTTCTTTTGAAACGCTTGGTACATTGGAGGAACTTACTGAACTGGCTCTGGGGAATCGTCCTGATTTTGAAATTTCCAAACAGGAAATGGAACTTGCTTCTATCAACCTTCGCCTTCAGAAACAGCTTGCTATTCCTGACATTACACTTAATTCAGGATACGACCAGCGCGGGGGTGCTTTCAAGGATCAGGTCAATGTTGGATTTGTTCTTCCTCTCCCCTTATGGAACAGAAACAGAGGCAACATCAAGGCAGCTTCTTACAACTATACAAACTCTGAACTCTATATCAGGCAGAAGAAAAGTGAAATACAAGCTGAAGTTGCAAGTGCCTGGCAAAGTATGAAGGTCAATATCACAGAATACGTTAAAAATAGTCAGTTGTATACCAATGATTTCACTGAAGTCTTTGAAGGAGTAAATGACAACTTCAGAAAACAAAACATTACTATTATAGAGTTCGTTGATTTTTTTGAAGCCTATAATGAATCATTAGCCGATTTTCAGCGCGTAAAAACCCAACTCGCACTTTCTGCCGAACAAATCAATTTTGTAACAGCTTCACCGGTCTATTAAAATGAAAATAATTAAGTTATTCATCCTGTTAGCAATTGCTTCTTCATGTAAGCATAAAATTGAAGAAACCGAACCACCATTTAAACTAACTGACGAAATGTTCACCCGGTGTGAATTTACCACTGCCGAAATGCGTGATGTGAAAGACGAGCTTCGTCTTTACGGAAAAATTGCTGCCGACAATAATAAGATTTCCCATGTTTACCCTATTGCTGGAGGAAACGTCACTAAAATTAATGTTGAATTAGGCGATTATGTAAAGCAAGGTCAGGTTCTGGCCTCTGTTCAGAGTAGCGAAGTGGCTGAATTTCACCGTCAACGTCTGGATGCAATGGCAGACGTGGCGGTTGGTGAAAAGAATCTTCAGGTTGCAAGAGAACTCTATGCCGGTAAATTAAATTCAGAGCGTGATGTGATCTCTGCGGAAAAGAATTACAAAAAGCCAATGCAGAGCTGGCACGAATAAATGAAGTATACTCCATTTACAAACTTGGAACCGAATCAACCTACAACATCATCGCACCGATTAGCGGATTTATTGTGTTGAAAGACATTATTCAAAATGAGCAGTTAAGAAATGATAAATCAGATGTCATCTTCTCTATTGCGCAGATCGATGAGATCTGGGTATTAGCTAATGTCAATGAATCCAATATATCCAAAGTAGCTGTCGGCTATGAAGCAAGCGTTCAGACCATAAGCTATCCGGATAAGATATTTAAAGGAAAAATTGATCGTATCTTCAACGCCATCGATCCTTCCACCAAAGCAATGAAGGTATTAATCAAGATACCTAATCCGGATTTACTTCTAAAACCGGAAATGAATGCTACGGTGATGATCCGCTTTTCAGAACCAAAACAACTCATTGCAGTACCAACATCAGCAGTATTGTTTGATAAGAGTAAGAACTGGGTGATGGTATACAAAGATAAGTCCAATGTTGAAACACGGCATGTTGACGTCTATCGTCGGCTTGCCAGATGCTTGACCTACCTGACCTCGGGTGTGCAGGCCGGAGAAAAAGTAATCTCGAAAAACGGGTTGCTTATTTATGATGCTTTGAACGATTAAATCCACCCGTAATCATGACTAAATTTATCGGAGGTATTATCTCCTTTTCCCCGAAGAACAAAGTCTTTACTTTCTTTTGGGTTGGATTATTAGTACTGGCAGGATGGATCAGTTATCTCAATATTCCTATTGAGGCTTTTCCTGATGTAACGAATACTCAAATCATTATTGTAACTGAATGGAAAGGGCGAAGCGCGGAAGAGTGGGAGCAACTTCGTAGCCTCAACCCATTGAGATTGCCATGAATTCAGTAAGACGTAAGCGTAGTATTACTATGTTCAGCTTATCGGTGATCAAAATTATTTTTGATGATGACGTAGAGGATTTTTTTGCCAGACAACAGGTAAATAATCAGCTGCGAAATATCTCGTTGCCGGAAGACGTAGAACCAGACGTGCAACCGCCCTATGGTCCTACAGGAGAAATCTATCGTTATACCTTAAAGGGTGATCAATACGATACGCGGGAACTGCTTACTATTCAAAACTGGACGATCGATCGCCAGATCAGAGCAATTCCCGGAGTGGCCGATTTAGTTGCCTTTGGAGGCCGTGAAAAAATCTACGAGATCTCGGTTGATCCGATAAAGCTTCAGAAGTACGATCTCACGCCTCTTCAGGTGTATGAAGCCGTTTCAAAAGCCAACTTGAATGTAGGTGGTGACGTCATCGAGAAGAATGGGCAGGCATATGTGGTGCGCGGACTAGGACTGTTAACTTCTATTGCAGACATAGAAAATAGCATTGTTGATAACTTCAACGGTAATCCAGTGCTCGTTAAGAACATAGCTTCTGTTGTAGAATCGAACGTGCCTCGTGTCGGGCAGGTAGGTTTGGATGAAGAAGATGACGTAGTGGAAGGAATTGTAGTGATGCGGAAAGGAGAAAATCCGCACGAAGTGCTTACGCGATTAAAGGAAAAGATAAATGAACTCAATGAGTCGGTGCTTCCTTCTGGCGTGCACATGGAACCATTCTATGATCGTGACAATCTGATGGCATATTGTACGCGAACCGTAATGCACAATCTAGTGGAAGGGATTCTGTTGGTGACTGCCATTGTATTTCTGTTCATGGCGGATTGGCGCACTACATTGGTGGTTTCGATTATTATTCCATTGGCATTGCTCTTTGCTTTTCTCTGTCTTCGTCTCAAAGGAATGAGTGCAAACCTGCTTTCACTCGGTGCCGTTGACTTTGGGATTATTATTGACGGAGCTGTTGTAATGGTTGAAGGACTCTTTGTAGCACTCGATCATCTCGCCATCACCAATGGCATGGATAAGTTCAACAAGCTTTCCAAACTGGGATTAATCAAAAAGACCGGAACAGAAATGGGTAAAGCGGTTTTCTTTTCAAAGCTGATTATCATCTCCGCTCTGATTCCGATTTTCTCTTTCCAGAAAGTAGAAGGAAAGATGTTCTCTCCCCTAGCCTACACTTTAGGTTTTGCGTTGCTGGGTGCATTACTTTTCACATTAACACTTGTACCTGTTTTGGTATCGGTATTGTTAAAAAAAGATGTAAAAGAAAAACACAATCGCATTGTGGAGTTCTTCAATTCAACGGTGAGCAGAGCCTTTAGCTGGACTTTTGCAAACAAACGACTGAGCTTCTTTATCTCGCTGATTTTCCTGGGTATCTCGATGTTCTCCGTTAAATTATTAGGAACAGAATTTCTGCCTCAACTGAATGAAGGAGCACTTTGGGTGGAAGCGAAATTGCCCATGAGTACATCACTGAACGAAACCGTTAAACTGGTTGCCACTCTTCGCAAGGAACTCAATACATTCCCGGAAGTAAATGGAGTTCTTTCTCAAACAGGTCGTAGTAATGATGGAACAGATCCAAGTGGATTTTACTACGTACAAATGCAGGTCAATCTCAAACCCAAAGAAGAATGGGAAAGAAAGATCTCTACTGACGAATTGGTTGAAGAGATGGATAAGAAAATGCGTAAATATCAGGGAATCATTTATAACTACTCACAACCTATCATTGATAACGTAGCCGAGTCGGTAGCGGGCATCAATGCATCGAATGCGGTAAAAATCTATGGCAGTGATTTGAATGTACTGGATACGCTTGCACAGCAGGTTGTTGAGGAGATCAGGAACGTGCAGGGTATCAAAGATGTCGGTATATTAAGAAACATAGGCCAGCCTGAAATCAGTGTTTCACTCGATGAAGAAAAGATGGCCATTTATGGCGTGATGAAATCCGATGCACAAAGTATCATTGAAATGGCGATCGGAGGAAAAACAGCTACTGTGAAATATGAAGAGGATCGCAAGTTTGATGTGATGATTCGTTACCTGCCTGACTACCGGAAGAACGAAGATGACATCATGCAGTTGATGGTTCCGACCATGAGAGGTGAACGCATCCCATTAAAGGAAATAGCAACGGTAAGTAAAGTTACTGGTCCTGCATTCATCTATCGGGATAATACGAAGCGCTTCATCGGTGTGAAGTTCTCTGTACGTGAAAGGGATCTTGGAAGCACTATCAGTGATGCACAGAAGCAGGTGATGAAGAAAGTCACACTCCCAAAAGGATACCAGATTGGCTGGACCGGTGAATTTGAAAACCAGGTACGCGCAACAAAACGTCTGGGTCAGGTAGTACCAATCAGCCTGGTGATGATCTTTGTACTTTTATTTATCATGTTTGGAAATGTAAAGGATGCCGGACTGGTATTGGCCAACGTGCCGTTTGCTTTAATTGGAGGTATTGCTGCCCTCCATATTACAGGAATGAATTTCGGAATTTCTGCAGGAGTTGGGTTTATTGCCTTGTTTGGAATTTGCGTGCAAAATGGAGTGATCCTGCTATCACAATTTCATTTAAACCTCAAGACCAGGCTTTCACTGAACGAATCCATTGTTAATGCGGTGAGAGTACGAACCAGGCCAGTGGTAATGACAGCGCTAATGGCCGCTATTGGTCTACTTCCTGCTGCTATTTCTACAGGTATTGGGTCAGAATCGCAGAAGCCGCTTGCCATCGTGATTATTGGTGGATTAGTAACAGCTACACTGTTTACGTTACTTGTTTTTCCGATCTTCTTTTATTGGTCGATGAAAAAGAATATGGAATAAAATCGATAGACGATATTGTTTTGCTGGTTTTTGAATTCTGATATTCGAATAACAGCAAGATTTGAGGGTTGGGGATGTGATAAGCCGGTGGATCAACATGATCTACTGGTTTTTTATTTTAATTGACGGTAAATTGACCTAGACAATCGATTTTATAGACATAAAGTCCGCGATGCTTTACATCTCATCAAACTTTAAAATCGCTGCTATAAGTAATTGATTTACTATAGTTTGAAGCGTTTGAATTCTGAATAGTTACCTCAACCGGAACTTCACCAAACAATTCTTTAAGGATGCTTTCCACCTGCCCTTTATCCACAACTTTACTCCACATTTCCACCTTCACAGTGAAGTCTTGATTCTGGTGAAGCGTGTACCTTGCCAGTTCAAATCTGCTTAAAACACGTGAGATGTCAACGGTGGTAATGAGCTTATTTTTGGCATTGTAAAATGGTACAGGTGACCTTGCCTCAAGATTTTTCAAGTAAGGTATTCCATTCTTCATGATCAATGAACAGAAATCCCCCGTGCGGTACCGGATCAAAGGCAGGAATGGATTGTTCCCTCCTGTCACGACCAGTTCACCTCGCTCACCTTCAGCAACAAGCTTATCCTCTTTAACATGAAAGATCTCAAGATATAGGTCCGGACGAATAGCCTTATGTAATTCCTCATTATGCGCCACAGCAATCATTTTGCACTCCGTGAGGGAATAGAGATCAAACACGCGACATTCAAAGTATTCTTCCAGTTTTAGTTGAATTCCTTTTGTCAGCTTCATCGCAGATGATACCATGGCCTTCGGCTTAATCCTGGGGCGAAGACTAAGTAATTCAAGAAATGAAAATGGGTCACCAGTAATTATTTCCGGATTAAACTTCTCAAGGTACCTGATGCGATGTGCCGGATCGGCCCAGTCTGCGGGATTAAGATTCAGTTTTAGTATTCCCGCTCCGTTGAGATAGGTCGACAGTGATGCATAAGTTAGCATTGTTTGCTGCGCGCTCACCAGTGCGATGGCCGTGATGCCTGGAGATTTTGTAATCTGAATATTATATGAATCCAATACCGATTCCAGTTGAGGAAGCCATGAAGCCTGCGACACCGGATCAAAAAGAATATCCATCGCTTCACCTGATGTACCCGAAGTTTTATAGACCAGCATATCTTCCAGATCACATTCAGAAGAAACAAACAGCCATGGCGTAGATGCCAGGTCACCTCTCCTGATTGTAGGTTGTTCATTCCATTTTTTTGATCTGTTTGTGTAAAACGAGGATCTTATCGATACAGTCTGAGACAAAATCACTTAACCAGACAGGGGATTCTTTTTCAGACCAGAATTTTCTTTTCATTCTGATGTTGTCAGCATATGTATTAACCTTCTCAAGATGATGAGTGGTAAGACGATCCCCGCTCTGAAAATTAAAGCGGGGAGCAAATTCATCCTGCTTAAGTTTTGATAGATAAGACAGGTCTGTGAGCAACGGAAATCGCTCCTGATCATTCAATGCGACAACAGGCCCTTTACTCTTTTCCATACACGTTGGCTGCTTCACGCGCCTTCTGCTCTTCCATGCGTTGACGAATTTCCTTCATACGCTGAATGGCTGCATTGGATTCTTCCAATACTTTCTGTCGCTTGATGGTGCTCAATGAATCAAAACGGTCTGCTGCCTCCGTCTTTGATTCTCTATCCGGTAGTATATCGCAATCTTTTAAAGCCAAACGGACAAATTCTTCTGCCCTATCTTCGTCATCGATCCATTGTTTATATTTCACATGTGGAGCCAATTCAGAGAGAGAGTGGAAAAGAAAATTCTGAATGTCAGTTAACAAGCGTGGTTGCTTTAAAAATCGCTCGTGCGAAAATAGCCAGCATCCGATTTGAATAGATATCAGATGATTTTCGTTTAAGAAAGTCAGATCAGGAATAAGAGGTAGATCCACAGCTCTAACATCAAACTTGCCGTGAACCCTGCGATAAACATCTGCAATCAGCGCCTTTGAAGCTGGCCTGCTTTTATCCTTGTCATCATGAATATCCTGATATTCTGAAGGACAACTCTTTAAATGGTGTAAGAGAGTGTAAAGCTCCGATTGATTATTCATCTTCTGTTTGCTTTATAGTTCGTTTGAGAAAATTCGGCAGCAAAATCCAATAAACCAGCTTCGTCTACCACATAATGGATTTGCCAGCCCATGGTTTCCAATCTCTTCACTTCCTCTCTATGCCACTGTGGATGTGAATGAAGTACAAGAGTACCTGATCCTCCGGCATTAGTTAATGCGTATTCAATGATGTTCCAGTTACTTTCCTTCGCATCTTTCGCACCAAGCATACTAAAGATATCATCGTCAGTAACCAATACGATATGTGATTTTGATTTTGGTATGTGCTCAAAGGGTTTCTTTAGCCGTGGTACACCATAGGCATAGCCTGTACCAAGATAAGAAGTGATTGTGGTTAGAATTTCTTTTTCTGTACTAATGAATCCATTCGTCTCCAGATAACTTCCGGGTTCGCCAGACAAACATCCCATTACCTTCGCTCCTGCACGCAGAGCAGACAATCCAATAACTGTTGCTGCCAATACCGGCCAGGAAAAACCTTGTCTTGGATTAATCATTGAACCGGAGCAGTCAATACCGATATAAACATTCAAGGGTGTCTTGCTACTATCAGCATCTGAATCCGGTCCATACAATCGCTTACGTGTACTAAACCCCGGGAAAACCTGTGGTGATGCGATTGCTGATTCGAGCCAATCAATTTCATCCACAGAATCGCCCACCTCCCATACATCTGTTCCTTCCGGAGTACTTGAACCCGAAGCGAAAGAAATTTCCATTGGAAAATCTATCAGATGAGGCAATGCAATCTCCCGGTAATAGTTATTAATCAGTTCCTGTTCATCTGCTTTAGGATTAACCTGCTTACCTAAATCAATATATTGGCCAGGATGCAGGTATCGTTGTTTGGGACCACTCCCACCTTTAAGGTTTTTCTCCAAGCCAGTGGGTGACACCGTGTTTAAGTTATTCTTTTCTTTGGATCCGGTTGCCTCTTCCCGCGGGTCAACGGCTCCGCCCATTGCTTCTTCATCAAGTTCGGCCAGCCCGTTTATCATACCGCCTCCCTCGCCTGCCTGCTCGGCATCCAGTATGCGTTGCATAGACATGCGACTCTTTTGGTATTCTTTATCTTCCAGCAGGTAAGGATACATTAACGCACCGA
>JBGATZ010000061.1:0-14840 GCA_044228905.1 Cyclobacteriaceae bacterium
ATAAGCAGAATCTTGAATCCGATATTCTTCACTGGTTTATTAATGTCTGAACGATTTGCAATACCTTTGCGCAAAGTTGTGAAATTTTCACAAATAGCTAAACCCCTGGCAATCAAACCCGAAGGTGTGCGATCTGTGTTTCGTCTTGTTTTTCTCATAGTCGGTTTCTCCTACGGGGTTATTTTACCTGCCTCTGCTCAGGTGGAAAGTCCGGTAAAAGCCCCCACTGGTCAAATACCTGTCAAAGGCGATACTTCGTTACTTCCCCAGGATTCTACTCTTATCAAAAACGATACCTTAAATGTAAAGCCAGATTCGGTAAAGCAAACGCAGAAAAGCGACATTGAGACGACTATTTACTATTCCGCCCGCGATTCTATCAACTCAAGCCTTACCACGAAGATCATTCGCCTGTATGGTGATGCAAAAATCAAGTACGGGGAGATTGAACTTCAGGCTGACGAAATTGAAATTGATTATGAAAAATCTACCATCTCAGCTCGTGGTACTTTAGATTCAGCTGGTCGAAGGGTAGGGTTCCCCATTTTTAAGAATGGACAAGAAACCTATGAAACCCGGGACATGACCTATAACTTCAAAACCAAGCGGGCAAAAATCTCTGAGGTCGTTACCCAACAAGGCGATGGATTCATTCACGGAGAAGCAGTATTTAAAAATGAGCGTAATGAGCTCTTTAGTTTTACGAATGCTTATACCACATGTAACCTCGCTGTACCTCACTTCAGAATTATCTCCAGAAAATCAAAAGCCATTCCCGGAGATAAAATCGTTTCGGGACCTTTCTACATGGAATTCAACGGTGTCCCTACACCACTGGCCTTTTTCTTTGGTGTCTTCCCGTCCAAACAAAAAGCATCATCGGGTCTAATCATTCCGAAATATGGCGAAGAAGGAAGACGGGGCTTCTTTTTGAAGCAAGGAGGATATTTTTTCGACATTAGTGATTATATCAAAATGCAGATCACGGGAGATATCTACTCCAAAGGATCGAGCGCAGTGACGTTGGCTTCTAACTATCGTAATCGCTACAAATTTTCGGGGAATTTCAATTTTGCTTTTACCAGCAACCGGGTATCCGATTTGATTGAAGACAAAAGTTCTACCAAAGATTTCAGAGTGACCTGGAGCCACACTCCACAAACAAAGGGTACAGGTAGATTTTCTGCTTCAGTAAACGCAGCCACTTCAAGTTATAATAGTAACAACCTTCTTGCCTTAAATAATAATCCGCAATCGGCCCGCCTGGATAATACCACCAGGAAGATGAGCTCGAATGTTTCCTATTCAAAAACATTCAGTGGCACTCCCTTCAGCATGGGTGTCAACTTCAGGCATAATCAGGACCTTACTACCAAGCAAATTGACATTCCTGCACCGGATGTCAGCTTCAACGTGAACAACATTTATCCATTTAAGAAATCAGGTGGAAAAAATGAGTTCCTTCAAAATATGTCAGTCCGTTATACCATGACGGGAACAAATTCGATTACCAACAATCTGGGTAAAATCGGTAAGAAAGATGCAAGTGGAAATCCAACTGATAGCATTGCTCTTTTCAACTTTGACAATCTTCCCTACCTCTTGCAAAGAGCCAAACGGGGTGTGAGACATACCATACCTCTCGCTACTTCGGTTAAGGCCTTAAAAAACTTTACACTCAGTCCCGGTATCTCCTACAACGAACTTTGGTACTTCGAAAAAATTGACTGGGGCTATAATGATAAGATGACTGCTGTTGTTGCCAAAGATACAATCAAGCAATTCAACCGGATAGCGAATTACAACGGAAGTATTGGTGTTACTACCCGTTTGTATGGAATGTTCGTGAATAAAAATCCAAACAGCAAAATAAAAGCGATACGACATGTGGTCAATCCAAGTGTGAGCTACACGTATCAGCCTGACTTCGGGGATCCAAAATATGATTACTATCAAACATTCAAGGTGAGAGATACGACCAGGTCAGCTCTTTTCCCCGTGTACAATACGGTACAAAAATCAAGATATGAAAACGGAATTTACGGAACGGGTGGTAGCCCGGGCAGAAGCAGTGCTCTTGGTTTCAGCCTGAATAACAACGTGGAGATGAAAGTAAAAGGGAAGGAAGATAGCGTAGCGAAAAAGATCTCGTTACTAAATACACTATCTATTTCAAGTTCCTACAATTTTGCTGCAGACTCCTTCAAGCTTTCCAACTTTGCCATCTCAGCCAATACAAACGTGCTTAACGATAAGCTTAATCTGAACGTGTCTGCCACGCTTGATCCTTATCAATACTGGATCACTAATCCTAACCGAGAGCCTGGCGTTGCCATGACTCAGGTACGGGTAAGCAGATATGCCTGGACAAACGGATTCAGCCTGGGGCAGATTACAAACGCATCATTTGCTTTCGGAACTAACTTAAGTCCTAAAGGGCAAAAATCGGATAATGAAACCAGGGATAAAGTAGCTAAATCGAATATGACTGCTGCCGAAAAAGAGTTTATGATGAATAATCCGGATGCTTATGTAGACTTTTCCATTCCCTGGAATTTAAGAGTCAACGCAAATGTTGCCTACTCAAAAAATGGACATGCAAAAGCTGTCTTCACAAAAACATTGCGGTTCAATGGCGATGTATCTCTCTCGGAGAAATGGAAAGTCGGATTTACATCAGGTTATGATTTTGAATCCAAGCAATTTTCACAATCCAACATCACGCTTAATCGCGAGTTGCATTGCTGGCAAATGAGTCTCGGCTGGGTACCCTTTGGCAAATTCCAGTCTTATACGTTCTCGATTGGAATTAAGTCAAGCCTGCTTCAGGATCTCAAGCTTGATCGTCAGCGAAACTTCTTCGACAATTAAGATTTATTCTTTTATTTCTTCTGCTTTGTTTTCTTCTACGACTTTCTCTGGTCGCATCTGGGGGAAGAAAAGAACGTCCTGTATTGAATGAGAATTGGTAAGCATCATCGCCAGGCGATCGATACCAATACCAATACCCGCTGTTGGAGGCATTCCGTATTCCAGCGCTCTTAAGAAGTCGTGATCGATAAACATTGCTTCGTCATCACCACGTTCCATAAGTTTCACCTGATCTTCAAAGCGCTCGCGCTGATCGATCGGATCATTTAATTCTGTATATGCGTTGGCTACTTCTTTACCATTCACCATCAATTCGAAACGTTCCACTACACCCAGCTTGCTCCGGTGTTTCTTAGTCAGTGGACTCATCTCAATCGGATAGTCAATGATGAACGTTGGCTGGATATAATTAGGTTCGCACTTCTCTCCGAAGATAGCATCGATCAGTTTTGCCTTGCCCAGGTTTGATGCTACGTGAATACCCAGCTTGGTACACACTTCCCTCAATTGAGGTTCTTCCATTCCGCTGATATCAAATCCGGTATGTTCTTTAATAGCATCGTAAATGCTAACACGCTTGAAGGGTGCTTTAAAGCTCACCTTGTTTTCACCGTATTGAGCGTCTGTTGTACCATTTACAGCCAGTGCTGTTTTCTCCAGCATCTGCTCTGTGGTTTCCATCATCCACAAATAATCTTTGTAGGCAACATAGAATTCCAGAATGGTAAACTCAGGATTGTGCGTACGATCCATTCCTTCATTTCTGAAGTCGCGACTGAACTCATACACCCAATCAAAACCACCCACGATTAATCTCTTGAGATAAAGTTCATTCGCAATGCGCAAATAGAAAGGTATATCCAATGCATTGTGATGAGTGATGAATGGTTTGGCTGTAGCGCCACCGGGGATACTTTGCAATACTGGTGTTTCTACTTCCAATGCACCGTGTTGATTTAAAAATTCACGGATCGCATTGATCATCTTGGTGCGCTTCACAAATGTTTCTTTCACTTGTGGATTTACAATCATGTCTGCATAACGCTGACGATAGCGAAATTCAGGATCGGTTACTGCATCAAATACGTTACCTTGCTCATCACGCTTCACTACCGGTAAAGGCTTTAACGACTTATTTAGCAAAGTGATGGTTTGTGCATGAATACTGGTCTCACCTGTTTTAGTGATGAAAGCAAAGCCGGTTACGCCAATAATATCCCCGAGGTCAATCAAATGTTTAATCAGTTGATCAAACACAGTCTTGTCTTCGCCAGGACAAATATCATCTCTGCGCACATACAATTGAATGATGCCCTTGGCGTCCTGGATCTTAATGAATAATACTTTCCCCTTATCATTTAATGACATGATGCGACCCGCCAGAGAGACAGCAGCAAACTGATCCTTCTTTTCTTCTGTGTAGCCGTCCTTAATATCAGTGGAGTGATGAGTGATGTTAAACAATGCTGCCGGATAGGGATCAATACCTAATTTTCTGATCTCGTCCAGTTTTTGTCTGCGGATAACTTCCTGATCGCTCAAATGCATGAATTCTAAAATTTATGAGGGGCAAAATTAAGTAAAAACGAGGTAGGTGTAAGGATACGGATTTGAGAAATAGTAATCTATTTCTGCCCCTTTCTGCGCTTCACTTCTTTACGAATCATCTTCAGCTCGCGACTGCTCTGGCCTGCTACTGAAGTGTTTTCCGAAGCTCTCCGGATCAGATAAGGCATTACCGCCTCCACCGGGCCATAGGGAACATACTTGGCTACGTTAAAACCCGCCTTCGCCAGATTGAAAGAAACATTATCACTCATTCCTAATAATTGGGCAAACCACACTCGCACATCATTGTGTTTCACCCCGTGCTTCTCCATCAATACCGTGAGAAAAAGATTGCTGTATTCGTTATGTGATCCGCACATCAACACAATCCGATCCAAATGGTCAATGCAAAAACCAAGTCCTTTGTTGAATGCGTGATCGGTAGCTTCTTTGCTCGGATGAATCGGATTCGGATAATTCATTCTCTCCGCACGCGCTGCTTCCTTCTCCATGTATGCACCACGCACCATCTTCACACCAAGGAAATAATTATTCGCTGATGCGTGATCAAATGCGTTCTTCAAATTGTCGAGCATATCTGCACGATACATCTGAAAGGTGTTGAACACAATTGCTTTTTGCTGATTGTACTTCTGCATCATCACATAAGTCAAATCATCAATCGTTCCCTGGATCCAGCTGTCTTCTGCATCTACCAACACAGGCACACTGTATAAAAATGCTTTATTGCATATTCGGTCTACACGGTCCTTTACTCTTTCAAAAGCCTCTTTCTCTTTTTCAGTTAATGCTTCTTTTGCCTGAACTTTCTCAAGTAATTCCATAGAGCCAATACCTGTTACTTTAAAAACGCAAAAAGGAATAGTTACATTTCCTTTTGCCTTTTCAAAAGTGAGTAATAGCTCATTGGTTGTCGCATCGAATGCTTCTTCGGTATCTTCTCCCTCCACTGAATAATCGAGGATAGTGCCCACATGAAAACGCGCCAGGCTTTGAACAGTTTTCTCGCTTTGCTCAATCGTTTCACCACCGCAGAAATGCTCAAACACTGTGCTCTTGATCAATCCTTTTATCGGAAGGTGAAGTGCCAGGCCAATCTTCGCTGCCGTAGTCGCAATCTTTGAAATAACGGGATGATTAACCAAAGTGAAGATGAAGTCAGCCTTTTTGAGTTCTCTATCAGATTTGTAGGAAAACGCAACAGAAGTGTCTTCAAACCGGACTTTGGGATCAATTTCCATGGACTAATTTTGGGGCACAAATATAGGAGCGAAACGTATTCGATTCCCTCTTATTTTGATCGAAGTCATAGCTGGAATTAAGTTACTTTTGTTTCCTATTGCATAAATGAATTTACGCCTAATCTTATTTTGACGAATGCCCGAACAATTCAAGATTCATTCTGAACCTGACCAGTTATTACGCGATTTTTTTAGTGCTAAATCTTATTCCAGGGTGGGTGTGCTGGCTGACGTAAATACAGCCCATGCATGCTACTCCAAAGTGAAATCGGTTTTACCGGCCCATACGCTGATCGAGATTCCTGCGGGCGAGGAAGTCAAGAATCTCGAAAGCTGCACACAAATCTGGCAAAAATTAACGGATCAGAATTTCGACAGGCATTCTCTCCTTTTGATTATAGGCGGAGGTGTGCTGGGAGATATGGGTGGCTTCTGTGCCGCTACGTATAAACGAGGAATCGACTTTGTACTTATGCCTTCTACGTTACTGGCACAAGTAGATGCAAGTATTGGCGGCAAACTGGGAATTGACTTCAATCATTTCAAAAATCACATTGGGGTATTTCAGAACCCAATCACCACGCTGATTAGCCCCGCTTTTCTAAACACGCTACCTGAAAGAGAACTTCGGTCAGGTTTTGCAGAGATTATTAAGCACTGTCTTATTTCTGATACGGCCATGTGGGATAAGATTCGATCAAAGTCATTGAAAGAACAAGACTGGAGTACACTCATCCCCCACTCGGTGAACTTCAAATCAAGAGTGGTTACGGAAGATCCGAGAGAGAAAGGCTTACGCAAGATCCTGAACTTCGGACATTCTATTGGCCATGCCGTGGAGAGCCACTTCCTTAATACAAGCAACCGGCTATTTCATGGAGAAGCCATTGCCATCGGAATGATTGCAGAGTCCTACATTGGGTTGAAAAAAGGGCTGGTGACTCGATCTGAGCTGGATCAGATCACGGGTTTTATATTACAAATTTTTGGAAAGGTCAACGAGGTAAATGCTGATAGAGCCATTCTGGAAATCATCTACCAGGACAAGAAAAACAAAGGCAATACTATTCTGATGGCACTGACGAAGAGAATCGGTCAGGCCGTATGGGATGTGGAGGTTAACGAAGAGGAGATAAAGGAATCTTTGACATATTACCGATCACTCTAAACATAGTGTGTTTCAGAGTCATCAAAAACCTTTTCATCTTTTTTCAGAACCTGTTTAAGATCCTGGGTTCTCTTCGCCACAAAATCCCTCGTCTTCTTCTTACGGCTGCCTGTCAACAGCCATGTAGCCAGGAGAGCGCCTCCTGCTAAGCCTAAGCCAATTGCTATTTTCCGTGTTGTAGTCATACGTCTTCAATAACTCATTTCTAAATTAATTTGTTTCATCAGGAAGTAAAAAACTCACAATTAAAATTTTACTTTTCGCTTTCAATTAACATACGCATAACGCTTTGGCCTCAGATCTCTCAATCAGAAGAAAAACAGAAGTAACAGGAACGGTGGCGAACCTTCCTTCATCTAAAAGTTTAAGTAATCGTGCGCTGATTCTAAATGCACTTTCCGGCAACCAATCAGTCGTTAGTAATTTATCATCAGCCCGCGATACACAATTGATGCAAAGGCTGATCAATAGTCCGGATCACGTTATTGACGTGATGGATGCTGGCACAACCATGCGATTTCTCACCGCTTACTTCTCAGTAACAGGAAAGAATAAAATCATGACAGGCACAGATCGCATGAAGCAGCGCCCTATTGCCTTACTGGTGGATGCATTGAGAAAAGTAGGCGCTGAAATCCGTTACCTGGAGCAGGAAGGCTTTCCCTCAATAGAGATTCAATCATTCAATGGTCAGAAAACAAGTGAAGTGACCATTCCTGGAAACATTAGCAGTCAGTACATTTCCGCATTGATGATGGTTGCTCCTCATCTTCCAAATGGACTTAAGATCAATCTCGAAGGCAAAATTGGAAGTCGCCCGTACATTGAAATGACGATTGCGCTCATGAAGCAATTTGGAATACAAGTAAGCTGGCATGATCAGACCATCCGTGTTTCGAAAAGTGATTTCCAGAAGACCTCTTACCGTGTAGAGCCAGATTGGTCAGCAGCGAGTTATTGGTTTAGCTTTGTAGCACTGGCGGAAAAAGCAACGATTACCTTACCGAATGTCCAGGAATTTGCGTTACAGGGTGATAAGGCTATCATTGAAATTATGGATAAGTTGGGGGTGAAATCCGAATTCAAAAACGGAGACCTTATCCTATCCAAGAAGCAACATCAGTCTCACCTCGATTGGAATTTTACTGATTGCCCCGATCTCGCTCAAACTGTTTTACCTGTATGTGCAGTGAAGAAAATCACTGGCTCTTTCACGGGACTGGAAAGTCTTCGCATTAAGGAGACGGATCGGATCAGTGCATTGCAAACAGAGCTTTCAAAAATCGGTGCAACAATCACAGAGGAAAACGGAAGTGCCTGGAGGATTATTCCAGGCGATTTCAAAAACGCTTCCATAGTGATTGATACGTATCACGACCATCGCATGGCCATGGGCCTGGCTCCCCTGGCTACTTTGATGGAAGTACAGATCAATGACCCGCAAGTGGTGAATAAATCCTATCCCGATTTCTGGAGCGACATGAAAGGTGTTGGATTTGAAATTCAGGAGAGCTGAACACGCAGTGAATCAAAGTAAGCCGGTACGTTTATTAAACGACTTCCATACCAGGAGAACATTTCACCATCCACTAAGATTATTTTAGCGGAAGGAACCAATGAATATAATTCTTCGATGTGTTTTTCTTTGAAAGGATAAGGTTCAGAAGAAAGGAAAATTAATTCTGGTGATAGCTCTGCAATCTGTTGATCCGTCAATACAGGATAGCGATCAGTGTCCAGGCAATTCTTCCATCCTGCTTCAATCAACATCGAGTTGATGAATGTATTTCTCCCGGCACCCATCCATGGTTTCCTCCAGATCATGTACAAAACGCGCTGGGCAGAAAATTTCTTTAACGTGCTGAATTTTGCTTCAATCGAGTGAATTATCTTTTCACTTTCTGTAGCGACAGAAGTAAGCTGCCCCACGGCTCCAATCATTGAGATCGCATCTTCCAAAGAAAAAATATCACTCATCCATACCGGGTATTTTTTCCGGAGTTGGACAATTCCTTCTTCGTAGTTCTCTTCTTTGTTACCGATAATTAAATCAGGCTGAAGCTGATCGATAATATCAAAGTTGAAATTCTTGGTTCCGCCAATAGCTATTTTGGTCTTTGCACTCCGTGGGTGAACACAAAATTTGGTTACACCAACAATGCGATGTTCCAAACCTAAATCAAAAAGCAACTCAGTCTGAGAGGGAACTAATGAAATAATTCGCTGCGGATCCGACTTTAAGTCAATGTCGAAATTCATCTGATCGCAAAAAGTGCTCATGCGATCAAAGATATAAATTTGACTTCGCAGATTATTGAACCGTGGTCTCTGCTATGGTATTAGGAATCTTAATTTCAAATGTAGTGCCCTTGCCAACTTGTGAAGTGACATCTACTTTACCATTCAACCGGTCAACAGTATCTTTTACAATGTAGAGGCCAAGACCTGTGCCATGACTTTCTGAAGTACCGCGATAGAAGATTTCAAAAATCTTTCCCAAGTGTCGTTCTTCAATACCTACACCGTTGTCGGTGATTTTTAACCTGCACTCGGATTCGTCCACTTCAGCCTCCAGCATAATAAAGCGATCCTGCTTACGGGGATCTGTGTACTTAATGGAATTGGATAGAATATTGGTAATGATTGTCTTCAACCGGATAGGATCGGAAACCAGTTCAGATGTTCCCTTGAAGACGAAATCAAATCTGATCCCCTCCGCCCCTGGCAGGTTTTTCAGGTTTTCTAATTCAGCACGAAATAATTTCTCCAGATCGATCTGCTCGTTGACGATAGCAAGGCGATCATTTTTATAGAAATTGTTTACTTCTTCGATGAGTGAATCCAGTTTCTGAAGACTTTTCCCAATCAATGAAATGTATCTGTCACGATCCTTTGCGTCCGCAGTCTCAGCCAATTTGATCAAACCCATGGCGGAGTGCAGTGGCGCACGCAAGTCGTGAGTAGTTTTAAAAATAAAATGATCAAGGTGATTGTTGGCGCTCTCCAATTCCTGATGAGCCTCCTGGCGCTCTGTCACGTCATGTAAAAGAATCACCATTCCGTGAATGGCTTCATTAGCCACATGATCCGTTACGGTAACATCGAAATGTATCTTGCGGCCATCAATGGTTTTAAAGCTGATTTCATCAGAAGAGCTTCCTTTCGATTCAATGCACTTCTTCCACACTTCTCTCTTGTCTTCACTGACAAAATCAAAAGCATTTTTTCCCAGTATAGAATACGGGTTTATGCCGAATACTGCTTCAATAGTATCGGAGGCATAACGGATTTTAAATTGTTCATCCGTTACTAATACAATGTTTTTTGGATTCCCAAATAATTCTTTGAGAAGGCTCTCTGTTTTTATCATTTCTACACTCTTCAATCCACACAACTACAACTCAACAGATAAAAACGAAAATCGATAGATCAGGGTTTGTTTGGAGTAAGTTTTAAATCACAATTGCCATACTGCTCAATGCACTGGATACCTTAAGACTGGAGGACGTAACCGCAGCCTGATTCAGTTCGAATTTAAGCTTACCATCCACTACTTTGAAGTTGATGCAGCTTCCTTTCTGGCCCAGGTTATAGCTATCTGTAATGGTTAGCACGGGCTTACCAGCAGAAGCTGTTTTAATGTTATCAAATTCCTTGTTTTTGCTCTTTCCCAGGTATACTACTGAGCAATTGGCTGCTTCGTCTGCAGAAGCAAGTTTCTTAATTACATATTTCTTTGCACCCTTGGCTTTGCCGTCATACCAGCCTTTAAGGGTATTAAAGATTTCGTCATCGCCCATTACGCCAACCACAAAGTCTCCTCCATCAGCCTCATTGGGCCATTGGATGTACTTTACGAAGTTGAACATCATCTGTGCGTGAATCTCATGAATGGGTTTTTCTTGTTGGGCAACTGCCAGGGACGTAAAAAGTCCGAAAATAACGAGTGACAATACTCTTTTCATAGGGGGTTATGATTAAAAGCCAGTCTAAATATAATATTTTATTTTATGGCAAAAACCTTCCCAACGAATCGGGAAGGTTTAGTACTACACAAACAAACCCATCAAATCAAAATCGCCATCGAAGACAATGCTCCGGATACCTTCAGATTAGAGGCCTCAATTGCCGCCTGGTTCAATTCAAAACGCAACTTATCGTTTACGGTCTTGAAATTGATACAGCTTCCTTTTTGACCCAATCCACCCTTATCTGTTACTAACAAAGTACCTTTTCCAGCCACTTTGGTTTTTAATACTTCGAATTCATTACTCTTGTTCTTGTCGATAAATACCACGTGGCAATCTCCTACTTCTGCAGCCGAATTGAATTTCTTCACCACATAGGTTTTTGAACCTTTAGGTTTTCCACCGTACCAGGTATTTAAGGTATTATACATGTCATTATTACCAACTACACCAATTACGAAC
Organism: Cyclobacteriaceae bacterium; assembly: GCA_044228905.1. GTDB lineage: Bacteria > Bacteroidota > Bacteroidia > Cytophagales > Cyclobacteriaceae > ELB16-189. Next base: position 11,280 of record JBGATZ010000061.1, read on the forward strand.
TCACCTGATTTATCGTGGTCAGGCCACTGTACATACTTAATGAAGTTGAACACCATCATTGAGTAAACTTCGTGCATGGGACGATCGTCTTGCGCAAATGTGGCTCCGCTAACCATTACCAGGACCGCTACCACTAATGCTCTCATCTTTTTCATATCAAATCTTTGTTTTGGGTTTTGTTGATACAAAAATAGGTCTGCCCGAATCCACGGACAGACCTACATTGGTCAGTAACTTTCTGATGTAAGATTTCTACAATTTCTACCTTATGTAGCGGTAGTCATGACCTGGTTTTACCTGTAAAAGGACTTCATAGATCAGATTTATAACGTTTTCTACGTCTTCCTTGTGCACCGTTTCAACCGTAGTGTGCATATATTTCAAGGGTAATGAAATCAGGGCAGAGGCCACTCCTTCAGCAGAATACGCAAAAGAATCGGTGTCCGTACCTGTGGAACGGGAAACGGCCTGGCGCTGAAAAGGAATTTTCTTTTTCTGAGCCACGTCAATGATCATTTTGAGGACATTATTCTGCACAGCGGGTCCGTAGCAGAGCGTTGGGCCTAAACCAGCCTTCAAATTGCCGCTCTCCTTTTTATTGTACATCGGAGATTGCGTGTCGTGTGTAACATCGGTGACAATTGCCAGATCCGGTTTTATCCTTCTGGAGATCATTTCCGCGCCCCTCAGACCTATTTCTTCCTGAACTGCATTTACTATATATAAGCCAAAAGGCAGTTTTTTCTTATTTTCTGACAATCTGCGGGCTACTTCTGCTATCATATACCCGCCCATGCGATTATCCAATGCCCTGCCCACCAGATAATTCTTATTTAATTCAATCAATTCGTCCTCAAAAGTCATCACGCAGCCCACATGCACGCCCATAGCCTCGACTTCTTTTTTTGACTCCGCGCCAATATCAACGAAGATATTCTTGAGATTTGGAGTCTCTTCCTTGCCTGCATCCCGCACGTGGATAGCGGGCCATCCAAATACCCCCTTAACAATTCCTTTTTCAGTCTGGATATTCACCCTCATGGAAGGAGCAATCTGATGATCCGAGCCGCCATTTCTTCTCACATAGATATATCCGTCTTCCGTGATGTAATTCACAAACCAGGAGATTTCGTCTGCGTGAGCTTCAATCACCACTTTATAGGCTGCTTTGGGATTCACCACTCCGACCACTGTTCCATATACATCCACGATATGCTCATTGATATACGGCCGGATGTAGTCCAGCCAGATCTGCTGGCCTTTATGTTCAAAGCCTGTTGGTGAGGCATTATTCAGGTACTCAAAAAGGAAATTTTTACTCTTCTTATCCATATGATATACAAAGGTTAATTTTCAAAGTTATTGAAATATAGCTCATCTTAACTAAAGATCTGTACGATTGATAAATGCCTGAAAATGCAGAAAACTAAATCCCGGACTATGGTGTTAAACGTATATTGAATAAAGGAAAATTATGCAAAAGCCCATTTATAAATTAATTGTGCTATTGGCTATCGTAATGCTTTACGCATGCACCGGCCACGGCCAGAATAAAACCACCGAGAAAAAGAAAGAAACAGCTATGGAAACAAAACCAGAAGTATACAAGACGGAAGAAGAGTGGAAAAAAGTACTTACCCCCGAACAGTATTATGTGCTAAGGGAAAAAGGCACAGACAGACCGTTTACAGGAAAATATTATCTGAACAAGGAGAAGGGAATGTACAACTGTGCAGCTTGTGGCAATGAGCTTTTTACTTCTGATATGAAGTTCGATTCGGATTGCGGATGGCCAAGTTTTGATAAAGAGATTGAAGGTGGACGGATTAAAAAGATAAAAGATACGTCACATGGAATGATCCGTACGGAAATAGTCTGTGCCAAATGTGGATCCCATTTAGGTCATTTGTTTGATGACGGACCCACTCTTACCGGGATGAGGTATTGTGTGAACTCTACTTCCGTAGATTTCAAAAAGAAAGACTAACTCAATTTGAAAGGGCTGATTTGAAGATTTGAAAATGAAGTTCAAATCTTTTCTTCAGCCCATTTTTATTGCTTCACCTTGAAATCACAAAGGAATGTTTCCATGTTTCTTTTTAGGGTTCTTTGCTACTTTATTTTCCAGCATTTGAAAAGCCCGGATTAGTTTTTCACGAGTCTGATCCGGATAGATTACCTCATCGATGTATCCACGATGTGCGGCACGATATGGATTAGCAAATTTCTGAGTGTACTCCTCTACCTTTTCGTTGAGCTTTGCTTCTTTGTCAGTTGCTTCTGAGATTTCCTTCTTGAAGATAATTTCAGCAGCGCCTTTGGCACCCATCACGGCAATCTCTGCAGTAGGCCAGGCGTAATTCATGTCTGCTCCAATGTGTTTGGAGTTCATCACATCGTAAGCACCACCATATGCTTTTCTTGTAATGACAGTGACTCTGGGAACAGTCGCTTCAGAAAAGGCATACAACAATTTCGCTCCATTAGTAATGATCGCATTCCACTCCTGATCGGTGCCTGGCAAAAACCCAGGGACATCTTCAAATACCAGCAATGGAATATTAAAGCAATCACAGAAACGAACAAATCGAGCAGCCTTTACGCTTGAGTCAATGTCGAGCACACCGGCCAATGCAGCCGGCTGATTGCCAACAATACCAATACTTCTTCCTGCTAATCGCGCAAAGCCAACCACAATGTTTTCGGCAAAGTTTTTATGCACTTCAAAGAACGAGCTGTCATCTACCACACCAGTAATTACTTCGCGCATGTCGTACGGCTGATTGGGATTAACGGGAATGATCTCATTCAATTGAGGCCGGGTCTCATTACCTGATGTATAAGGTAAACGTGGAGCGTCATCTTCACAGTTCTGAGGAATATAACTAAACAGCTGTTTGATTTGATTGATGCACTCAGCTTCATTGGCGCAGGCGAAGTGAGTGACTCCGCTTTTTGTACTATGGGTTGATGCACCACCCAACTCTTCAGCCGTAACATTCTCATGTGTTACGGTCTTGACCACGTTAGGTCCTGTAACAAACATGAACGAGGTATTCTCAACCATGAAAATAAAATCAGTCATGGCAGGTGAATACACTGCTCCACCAGCACAGGGCCCCATAATTGCCGAGATCTGTGGTACCACCCCGGAGGCCATTACATTACGGTAAAAAATATCTGCATAGCCACCAAGTGAAACAACTCCTTCCTGTATACGCGCTCCACCCGAGTCGTTCAACCCGATTAAAGGAGCTCCGTTTTTCATCGACAGCTCCATGATCTTCACAATTTTCTCTGCATGTGTTTCTGATAACGATCCGCCAAATACAGTGAAGTCCTGAGAGAATACGTAAACTAATCTTCCCTGAATAGTGCCATACCCGGTAACAACCCCATCACCGAGATAATGTTCTTTATCAAGACCAAAGTCTTTGCTTCGATGCATGACAAACTTTCCCAGTTCTTCAAAAGAGCCTTCATCCAGCAAAAGAAAAATACGTTCGTAAGCGGTGAGTTTACCCTTTGAATGCTGCTGATCGATTCTCTTTTCTCCTCCAC
>JBGATZ010000062.1:0-14766 GCA_044228905.1 Cyclobacteriaceae bacterium
TGGAGAAAGTAGTGCGCAGATCGGAAGAGCTGGCGAGACTTGCTCCTGAGAATCCGGAGTTCGTTTCTTATCTCGGTCCGCAAACTTATGCTGAACCAAAGACCTACGTTAAATCTACTGCTGACATCACCCCTAAGTTGAGATCAGATTTAGTGGCAGCCAGCTTAGAAGTTTCCAAAGCAGGCAAAGCAGTAGCGGCAGGATTTTTGGAAGACAACACCGGCTTCAACGCCATGATGAATTCCAAAGGATTGTTTGCATACAATACTTCTACGAACACCAACTTCTCGGTGACTGTTCGTACCGAAGATGGCAAAGGTTCCGGTTATGCTACACGAGGTTACAATGATGTAACCAAACTCGATACCAAAACCGCAACACAGATTGCAACAGAGAAAGCGTTGAAGTCTGCGGAAGCAAAAGCCATCGAGCCAGGAAAATATACCGTGATCCTTGAACCGGCAGCTGTGGCTGTGTTGCTGGAAAACATTTTCTTCAGACTGGATGCACGTCAGGCAGATGAAGGAAGAAGTTTCCTGAGCAAAGCGGGTGGTGGTACACGGTTAGGAGAGAAATTAGTGGATGAACGAGTAAACATTTACTCTGATCCATTGAATCCTGAATTGCCAACCAGCACCTGGAATGGCGATGGCCGTCCGCAGGAAAAAATTTCATGGATTGAAAAAGGCGTGATCAAAAATCTTTCGTACTCGCGCTACTGGGCAGAGAAGAAAGGTGTGAAAGCCGTTCCTGGTCCGGATGCAGCGATCATGGAAGGTGGAACGAAATCACTGGAAGATCTCATCAAAGGAACGAAGAAAGGTGTACTCGTTACACGTCTCTGGTATATCCGTGATGTAGATCCGCAATCATTGTTATTAACCGGTTTAACCCGCGATGGTACGTTCTATATCGAGAACGGAAAGATTCAGTATCCCATCAAGAACTTCCGTTTCAATGAAAGTCCGATCATCATGCTGAACAACCTGGAAGAATTAGGAAAGGTTGAACGCACAGTGAGCGTAGAATCGAATCAGAACTATTTATTACCTCCGATCAAAGTGAGAGACTTTACGTTCTCAAGTTTGTCGGATGCGGTGTAAAATTGGAGATAGCGCGCGATTGCATCGCGTGCTTTGACAAATAGAATGAAATAGCACGCAATAAACCGCGTGCTATTTTTTTTATTTCAATTCATATCCAGCACGCGTTATATACGCATACCTTTCGTTTTTTAAAGTAGCTTAAAGTAGCGCGCGATTGCATCGCGTGCTTGACGTAAACGTGCAAGCACGCTATTAAATAAACAGCACGCGTTAGAAACGCGCGCTAAAAATAAGATGGCATTGTCCTTAAAAAAGGAAGCATTCATTAAAAGAATGGCTATCCGTTTTTTATAACTTCAATACATGTCTGAAAAGTATAAAATACGCGATCCCGGTTCGATGTATTTTGTTACCATGACGGTAGTTGGTTGGGTAGATTTATTTACCAGGCCAGAATTAGCACATGTCATCATTGATTCACTCCGTTATTGTCAGAAAGAAAAAGGTTTAGTTATACATGCCTGGTGCATCATGCCCAGTCATTTACATATGATCATCAGTTCCATGAATGATCTGTCTGCTATAATGCGTGACTTTAAAAAATTCACAAGCAAAGAGTTGGTTAAGACGATAAAAGAGATTCCTGAAAGTCGTAAGGGATGGGTATTGGATTTGTTTAGTGAAGTTGCAGATGGCCTGAACCGAACACGGTATTACAAAGTATGGCAGGATGGTAATCATCCAATTGAACTTATGAATCCGGTAATGACAAGGCAAACGATGGATTACATTCATAACAATCCGGTAGCTGCAGAAATCGTAGATGAGCCTGCAGGATATCTATTCAGTTCTGCGAGAGATTATTATACGAAGAAGAAGGGCTATTTTCAATTGGTGTTGATCGAATAGTACAGTAGTCGAACGCGTTAAAAACGCGCTCGACCTTAAACGAAATGGCTCGCGTTTTTAACGCATGCTATTCTTATTTTAAAGTAAATTCAAGCACGCGTTGGAAACGCGCGCTAAATACAATAGAAATTAATATTCACCGAAATAGCCTTCGACAGGCTCAGGCTGACATCAGTAACTCCACGCCCGTTTCCGGACAAAGCAATTGCACTTATATCGATAAAATAGTAAATAGGCAACAGAAACATTTTATCGGTTTCAACCGTCTTAACAGTTATAATTTCACACACTAAATACTAAACAACTTGAACCGTAGAGATTTCATGTATCTGTCAGGGATGGGCACTGCTGGTGCTGCCGCCCTGCTAGCCGGTCTCCCTGCCATGGGAAAAAACATTGATCCGGCCAAAGCGCTTGAGCGTGTTGATGTTGCGCTGAAAAAGCAACTCTGTGACGTAGCCCTCAATGCTGCACGAAGCAAAGGTGCCACGTACACTGATGTGCGTCTGGGGCGTTACCTCAACCAGTTTGTGGTCACGCGCGAAGACAAAGTGCAAAACATTGTGAACACGGAATCCTATGGAATGGGAATTCGTGTTCTGGCTAATGGGAGCTGGGGCTTTGCTGCAACAGACAAATTAGACAAAGACAGCATTGCGAAAACAGCGGAGATGGCTGTAGCAATCGCGAAAGAAAATTCACGCTTGCTTACAGAGCCAGTGAAGCTTGCACCTCAGAAAGGATACGGTGAAGTGAGCTATAAAACTCCCATCGAGAAAAATGCCTTTGAGGTTCCCGTAAAGGAAAAAGTAGATTTGTTATTAGGTGTGAATGACGCAGCCATCAAAGGCGGTGCAGACTACATCAACTCTATTTTGTTCTTAGTAAACGAACAAAAGTATTTTGCTTCAACGGACGGTTCATACATCGATCAGGATGTACACCGCATCTGGCCTACGTTCTTCATCACGAAAATTGATAAGACCAGCGGGAAATTTGAAACACGTAATGCATTGAGCGCTCCGATGGGAATGGGCTATGAATATCTTAATGCAAGACCGCAGGACAAAATTCAGGGAGTAGCTACGTTATATAAAGGTCGCTACGACATGCTGGAAGATGCACGCTTTGGTGCACAACAGGTAGGCGAAAAGATGAAAGCCAAAACTGTAGAGCCGGGCAAGTACGATTTAGTGTTGGAACCAGGTCACCTTGGTTTAACTATCCACGAATCAGTTGGCCACCCTTCAGAATTGGATCGTGTATTGGGTTATGAAGCCAACTTTGCAGGAACCAGCTTCCTCACCCTGGATAAGTGGGAATCAAAGAAATTCCAGTTTGGAAGTAAACTGGTGAACGTAGTTGCAGATAAAACACAAGTAGGTTCATTGGGAGCCGTAGGTTATGATGACGAAGGTGTTCAGTGCGGCAAGTGGGATATTATTAAAGACGGAGTACTGGTGAACTACCAGGCGATCCGTGATCAGGCTCACATCATCGGATTGGATGCTTCGCAAGGTTGCTGCTACGCAGACAACTGGAGCAGCATTCAGTTCCAGCGCATGGCCAACATTTCGTTACAACCTAATAAAGTGAAACGCAGCGCGGAAGATGTAATCAAAGGTGTGGAGAAAGGAATTTACATTGTAGGTGCCGGTTCGTTCTCTATCGATCAGCATCGCTACAACTTCCAGTTTGGTGGTCAGATGTTTTATGAGATCAAGAACGGAAAGATTACAGGCATGTTGAAGGATGTGGCGTATCAATCCAACACACAGGAGTTCTGGAATTCATGTGCGGATCTTGCCGATGAAAGCGATTATCGTTTGATGGGATCATTCTTTGACGGCAAAGGGCAACCTTCGCAGATCAGTGCGGTATCTCACGGATCGCCAACCACTCGTTTCAACGGAGTAAATGTAATTAACACAGCACGTAACATCGGATAAGACTATGCCAATACTATCAAAAGACGAAGCACAGGCTTTACTAAAGAAAGTACTGAGCTATTCCAAAGCAGAACAATGCGAAGTAAATATTTTCGGAACGGACAGCGCCAACATTCGTTATGCGCGTAATTCTGTTTCTACCAGCGGACGAATCAGTCAAACCACTCTGCAGGTTGCTTCCGCATTCGGCAAGAAACTCGGCATTGCAACCATCAATGAATATGATGACGCCTCTTTGGAGAAAGTAGTCCGCAGAGCAGAAGAGCTCGCGCAACTTGCTCCTGAAAATCCGGAGTTCATGCCGTTCCTCGGTCCGCAAACCTACGGAGCATCAAAAACTTTCGTTCAATCAACTGCTGATATTACTCCAAAGCTTCGCGCTGACTTAGTGGCGCAAAGTCTTGACGTGTCGAAAGCAGGTAAAGCAGTGGCCGCAGGTTTCCTCGAAGACAACACGGGCTATGCTGCAATGATGAACTCGAAAGGTTTGTTTGCTTATAACACTTCTACGAATACTAACTTCTCTGTGACCGTTCGTACGGAAGATGGAAAAGGATCGGGTTATGCCACACGTGGTTATAACGATGTAACCAAACTCGATACGAAGTCGGCTACACAAATTGCCACAGACAAAGCGTTGAAGTCTGCCGAAGCAAAAGCAATTGAGCCCGGTAAGTACACTGTGATTCTGGAACCTGCAGCAGTTGCTGTATTGCTGGAAAGAATCTTCTTCGGATTGGATGCCCGTCAGGCAGATGAAGGAAGAAGCTTCCTGAGTAAAGCAGGCGGTGGCACTCGCCTTGGTGAAAAGTTAGTAGATGAACGAGTAAACATTTACTCCGATCCATCGAATCCGGATCTGCCAACAAGTCCATGGAACAATGAAGGCTTGCCAATGCAAAAGACAAGCTGGATTGAAAAAGGAGTAATCAAAAATCTTTCTTACTCACAATACTGGGCACAGAAGAAAGGCGTGAAAGTTGTTCCTGGTCCGGATGCAGCGATCATGGAAGGCGGTACAAAATCACTGGAAGATTTAATTAAAGGAACCAAGAAAGGAGTTTTAGTAACTCGTCTCTGGTACATCCGTGATGTTGATCCACAATCATTATTATTAACGGGTTTAACCCGCGATGGTACTTTCTATATCGAGAACGGAAAGATTCAATATCCGATCAAGAATTTCCGTTTCAATGAAAGTCCGATTATCATGTTGAACAACTTAGAAGAGTTGGGCAAAGTGGAACGTACGGTAAGTGTTGAATCAAATCAGAATTATTTATTGCCTCCGATCAAAGTAAGAGACTTCACGTTCTCAAGCTTGTCGGATGCAGTGTAAACTGCATGCCGGTTGCTGGATACTTGTCAGTCTGAGCTTGTCGAAGACTGATTGCTCGAAACCTGGCCTTCGATAAACTCAGGCTGACGGGTTTCGAATCTAATACATGGGCTGCTTCAATCGATTGGAGCAGCCTTCTGTATTTTATCCGTCCCATTGATATAAATTCCATTATAAAACAGGATAATCCATTGCTGATTTCTTAATATTAAGTTGTCCTAAATGGATATACCTAAACCCAACCAGATTATGAAGCGCAGAGATTTCATGCAACTGGCCGGAATGAGTGCAGGCGCGATGATGCTACCACTCTCTTCTTTCGGCAATCACGTTACCCAGGAGGAGCTTCTTCTTCGGGGAATCGACATCACTCAGAAAAAAAAGTTATCTGACATTGCTTTGAATACAGCAAAGTCTAACGGTGCTACTTACGCTGACGTACGAATCGGAAGATACCTCAACCAGTTTGTCGTTACCCGCGAAAACAAAGTTCAGAATATCATCAACACGGAATCATTTGGTGTGGGTGTACGGGTCATTGTGAACGGAACATGGGGCTTCTCTTCTACCGATAATGTGACAGAGGCCGGTATCATTGCCGCAACGAAAGAAGCAGTATCTATCGCGAAAGCCAATTCTAAATTTCAGAAAGAGCCTGTCAAGCTTGCTCCGGTTAAATCCTATGGAGAAATAACCTGGAAAACGCCCATCACTAAAAATGCATTTGAAATACCTATTAAAGATAAAGTAGATCTTCTCCTGAAAGCCAACGCAAAGGCAATGGAAAAAGGCGCGAACTACATCAATAACATGTTGTTCCTGGTGAACGAACAAAAATATTTTGCTTCCACTGAAGGTTCATACATCGATCAGGACATTCATCGCACCTGGCCTAACTTTACTGTGACGGTCGTTGATCGCGAGTCAGGTCAGTTTAAAACCCGTGATTCATTCAGTGCTCCGGTAGGAATGGGCTATGAATATTTAGATGGCAAAGCCGAAGATAAGATTCAGGCACCTGGTGATATCATCCTCTACAACAAAACCTACGACATGGTGGAAGATGCCATGATGGCTGCCGAGCAAGCAAAGCAGGCAATCAAAGGAAAATCAGTTGAGCCGGGCAAATATGATTTAGCACTCGAACCATCTCACACGTGGTTAACGATTCACGAATCGGTTGGTCACCCGACTGAACTTGACCGTGCATTAGGATATGAAGCCAACTTTGCGGGAACAAGTTTCCTAACGCTAGACAAATGGCAATCGAAGAAATTTGAATTCGGAAGCAAGAAAGTAAACTTTGTTGCCGACAAAACACAAGTTGGCTCTCTCGGTGCTGTAGGCTATGATGATGAAGGAGTAAAATGCAAAGAGTGGGATCTCATCAAAGAAGGTGTGCTGGTTAATTATCAGGGCATCCGCGATCAGGTACACATGATCGATCAGAATGAATCGCACGGCTGCTGTTACTCGCAAAGCTGGCAGGATGTTCAGTTCCAGCGCATGGCCAATGTGTCATTGAAAGCAGGTACAGAACAGCTCACTCCTCAGCAATTAATCAGTGGAATCGACAAAGGAATCTACATTGTAAAAGATGGTTCGTTCTCTATCGATCAGCAACGTTACAACTTCCAGTTTGGTGGTCAGCTCTTCTTTGAAATCAAAGGAGGCAAGATTGTGGGTATGTTAAAGGATGTTTCTTATCAGGCCAACTCAAAAGAGTTCTGGAACTCCTGTGTTCAGATCTGCGATGAGCGTGATTATCGTCTGAATGGATCATTCTTCGATGGCAAAGGTCAGCCAATGCAATCCAATGCGGTATCGCATGGATCGGCTACAGCTCGTTTTAACGGAGTAAACGTGATCAACATTGGAAGAACTGTTTAATCTTTAACTGAAATCACATGATCTATTCTAAAGAAGAATCGAAAAAAATATTAGAGAAGGTATTGAAGTTCTCCAAAGCCGATGGCTGCGAAGCACGACTGGCAGGAACACATACCGGCAACATTCGTTATGCACGCAACAGCGTTTCTACTACGGGAACGTCCAAGAGCACGATGCTCATCGTTCAATGCTATTTTGGGAAGAAGGTAGGAACAGCAACAATCAATGAGTTTGATGATGCCTCACTGGAAAAAGTAGTGAGACGGGCAGAAGAGCTCGCGCAATTGGCTCCTGAAAACCCGGAGTTTGTTGAACCACTTGGCCCGCAAACGTATGGTGAGTCCAGAACATATGTAGACGCTACTGCAAAGATCACTCCCGAACAAAGAGCAAAGGCTGCAGATGAAAGCATTCAACCAGCCATCGCAAAAGGAGTAATCTCAGCCGGTTATCTGGAAGACAACTATGATTTCGTTGCGTTGATGAATACAAAAGGATTGTTTGCTTACAATCAATCCACAGATGTAAACTTCACAGTAACCATGCGTACCAGTGATGGCACGGGATCAAGCTGGGTAACACGTGATTATAACGACATCACTAAATTAAACACAGGTGAAGCGTCAAAGATTGCCGTAGATAAAGCCATCCTTTCTCAAAATGCAAAAGCGATTGAACCTGGCAAGTATACGGTGATTCTTGAACCCGCTGCCTCCATTGAATTAATCCGCAATATGATTTTTGGATTGGATGCCCGTCAGGCAGATGAAGGGCGAAGTTTTCTCTCGAAGAAAGGTGGTGGCATAAAACTGGGAGAAAAAATTCTGGACGAACGCGTAAATATTTATTCCGATCCATTGAATACGGAAGTACCCTACTCTCCTTTTTCTGATGAAGGTCTTCCTCAAAAGAAAATGGATTTGTTCAGAAATGGAGTGGTGAAGAACGTACTTTATGACCGCTACTGGGCACAGCAGAAAAATGTAGCGCCTGTACCCATGCCGGGCAATGTCATCATGGATGGCGGAAATGTATCTCTGGAAGATATGATCAAAGACACAAAGAAAGGAATCTGGGTAACGCGCTTCTGGTACACTAACGTAGTAGATCCTCAAACGCTGGTTTGTACCGGCCTCACCCGTGATGCTACCTTCTACATTGAAAATGGTAAGATCAAGCATCCGATCAAGAACTTCCGTTTCAATGAAAGTCCGTTAATTATGCTGAACAACATCGAACAGCTGGGCAAACAGGTGCGCATGGGAAGCCGCGGATTTTCACTGGGTGGATTCAGTATTCCTTCGGTGAACTTTATGCTTCCTTATATGAAGATTCGTGACTTTACTTTCACCAGTCTTTCAGACGCGATTTAGAGAGGCGATCATCACCTTTTTATAGTGACAAAATCCCCGGAATCGGTTTCGGGGATTTTGCTTTTTTATGGCCAAAAGGCCTGATTTCCGCTCATATAATTTCAACGCAAAACAGCGATAATCAACGTTTAAAAATCAAAATTGCAAGTCGAAAATCCGAGGATAGTAAGGACCTGAAATGCGCTTAGAAAATCGATTCTTTTTCACCCGTCTTCAATACGAATCAGGAGACTGGGACGTGGATCAGCGCATGCCTTCAAACGTGCTCAATTCGCTCATCGAATACACAACTATTCCGGTGGATACCCGTGAAAACATTGTAGCGTTGAGTAGTGAAGAAATATTCCGGGCTCCGTTCTGTTACCTCAGTGGTCATAAGCTGGTAGAATTTACAGCGCAGGAACGGGAACATTTTGAGCGCTACGTGAATAATGGTGGTTTTGTATTTGTGGATGATTGTAATCACGATATCGATGGGCTTTTTGCCAAATCATTTGAATCGCAGATGGAGCGCATCTTTGGTAAGGATGCTTTAAAAAAAATTCCGAACCAGCATCCTATCTACTCTTCGTTCTTCAAATTCGATGGCCCTCCTACCACGGCACAGGAGCTGAATGGCTGGGGCGATGATATCGTACATAACTATTTGAAAGCTGTAGAAGTAAACGGACGCATCGGTGTGCTCTACAGCAATAAAGATTACGGCTGCGAATGGGATTATGATTTCAGAAATAAACGGTTTTATAAAATAGATAATACACGCTTCAGCGTGAATATTATCATGTATGCTTTGACAAGTTGATAGTTATTATTTAAAAATATGAGTGCAGAATTAAGTACAGTAGAGAAATCAGTACAGGAGATCATCACCAGCCTGAACAACCTGAAACAGGAAATCAAGAAAGTGATTGTTGGCCAGGAAGAAACCATCGATCAATTGCTTGTCACTTTTCTTGCGGGTGGTCATGCATTGCTGGAAGGTGTGCCTGGATTAGCAAAGACGTTGATGATTCGTACACTCTCCGATGCGATTGATTTAAAATTCAAACGCATTCAGTTTACTCCGGATCTGATGCCTACCGATATTATCGGAACAGAAATATTAGAAGAAGATCACACTACCGGTAAACGTATTTTCAAATTCATTAAAGGTCCATTGTTTGCCAACATTATCCTGGCCGATGAGATCAACCGCACTTCTCCTAAAACACAATCGGCTTTACTGGAAGCGATGCAGGAGTTTGAGGTGACGTATGCCGGAACAACTTATCCACTGGAAAGGCCATTCTTCATTCTTGCCACTCAAAATCCAATCGAACAGGCGGGAACATTTCCGTTGCCTGAAGCGCAGCTGGATCGTTTCCTTCTTTATATCCGGATTGGTTATCCATCCGCAGAAGATGAAAAAGCAATTCTGGAAAGCACTACAGGCAAAAAGAAAGCGCAGGTCAATCGTGTGATCTCTGGTCAGCAAATATTGGAAGCACAACGTCTCGTTCGTGAAGTGCACATCAGTTCTGATCTTATTGAGATGGTGAGCCGGTTAGTGCGTGCTACTCGGGCAACGGAAAGCGAAGTAAAGTTTGTAAAGGAATGGGTGCGTTGGGGGGCAGGTCCGCGTGCCGGTCAGGCGATGATTCTTACCGCCAAAGCTAGAGCATTACTAAAAGGACGTTTTGCTGTAACGCAGGAAGACATTCAACACATTGCTTACCCTGTATTACGTCATCGCATTCTCATGAACTTCAAAGCGGAAGCTGATGGAATTTCTGCCGATGAGGTAACGAAGAACATCCTTGAGCATGTAACTTCTTCTATGCGCATTGCACCTTAAATTCATTTTGTTGTGAACGCTCAGATCAAAGAACTATTAAAACCGGAAACACTCAATACCGTCAGCGGCCTGGAGCTCGTGGCGCGGATCATTGTAGAAGGTTTTATGAGCGGAAGTAATAAAAGCCAAAGTGTAGGCGCAGGACAAGAGTTCAGTCAATACAGAAGTTATCAGCCTGGCGATGATCTTCGCCAATTGGATTGGAAGATGTTTGCACGGTCTGAACGGTATTACATCAAGCAATCGGAAATTGAAACCAATATCACGGTGAAATTCATGCTTGACGCAAGTCATTCCATGGCTTACGCTGAAGATGGACTTTCAAAATTTCAATACGCCAAAGTGATGATTGCTGCGCTGGCTTATCTCGCCAGGAAGCAAAGCGATACATTCGGGTTATATGTGGTGAACGACCGAAACATCAATACGATTGAACCGCGTTTTGAAACACAGCAGTTCATGCGCTTTCTCAACGAGCTCATCGAAGTAAAAAGCGAAAGCACGTGGAAAAAGGGAAATGGACTCGAGCACATCTACGCGCACCACGGCAAGGAGCTGATCATTTTCATTACTGATTTATATGATGACGAACAGGATCTTCAGAAATTCATTTCCAGATTAAAGACTCCCCGAAATGAAGTGATTGTTTTTCACCTGGTCGGTAAAAAAGAATTGGATCTGACTTACGAAGGTGCATTTACGTTTGAAGATCTGGAAACAGGTCAAAAAATAAAAGTGGATACCCGTACTCAACAGGTTGACTACACCTCAATGGTAAATGCATGGATCAATGCTTCACGCGATTGGATGCTTGAAAAGCAGATCAGCTATCAGTTGACCAACATGAATGAACCGGTTGAGAAGATGCTGCGTAATTTTTTAACGATTCGTAAAAAGTTATTGCGTTGATGGCATTTGCAAATCCGATATGGCTCTGGGGATTTACGGCATTGGCTGTACCAATCGCCATTCATTTGCTCAGCCGCAAGGAAGGCAAAGTAATTGCTATGGGAAGTTTGCGACATTTAAAGGATGCAAATACGCAACAATTCAAAAGCCTTCGGTTGAACGAAATCCTGTTACTTATTCTGAGATGCCTGATCATTATCCTGGTTGTATTATTCCTTAGCGGACTTCAGATTCAAAAAAGTTCAATGCAAAAATGGGTATTGATTGAGAATGGATTAAAAGATAATATTCAGGCTCAATCGTTAATAGATAGTCTGAATAAGCAAGGGTTCGAATCACATTCGTTCTCTTCTGAATTTCCAAAAGCCGAGGAGTCAGTTATTGGGTCATCAATGAATTACTGGCAACTGCTGGAGCAGCTCAACCGAAAAGGGATTTCAGAAGCAGTAGTAATAGCCTCAGGAAAAGCCGAGCCATTTAAAGGGCAGCGAATTCCACAACCTGGTAACATTAAATGGGTTACCGTAAGCACTTCACCAAAAGATTACCTCATCACTGCAATTCAAAAAGGGAAAGATAGTTTGATTGTGAAGATAGGTTCGGTTCAGAACGAAAACACGCATTATTCTCAATCCATCTCTTCTTTAGTTACTACCGGAATCTACAAATCAGGTTCCGATTCCATTGCCATTTCTAAAGAAGATACGATCAGCATTTTATTGGCTTCTGATCCGGCATTCAGTTTTGATTCAAAGATTATGCTGGCTTCTTTAAAAGCCATACAAAAAAATATTCCTGCGCAAATAGTGATCAACTCGTCCACTACCGAAATGAAAGATCAGACTCAATATGATTGGCTGATCTGGTTGTCGGAAAAGGGAATTCCAGCAAACAAGGCCAAACAAATTCTTAGATACAACAATCAACCTTATCATGAATTGTTCGAGCAAATTGCTTCGGCAGAATGGGTTTTATCAAGACGGTTAAATGAAAAGATCGCTTTAGAAGAAAATCTGGGTTTACAACTTGCTGAAATTGTATATCCAGCTGATGCAACCCGCGAGATAGCGAATGAAAAAGATCAACGCATCCTGCTCCGAACAACTAGCTCTGGCAGAAGCGCCTTCAGAATTTAAAGCCGGTGTAAATACGGGTAATTTTTCACTACTGGATCAATACCTGATTGCATTACTGGTGATTATACTGATAACAGAAAGAATGATTGCTTATAAACGAAATCAATGAGCAACGAAAGATATCTTTAAATAAACTAAAAAACGCTATTTACTGCTTAGGATAGCCGAGACGTTTTATTGGCTGCTGGCTGTTGGGTATTAGCTTTTTAGCCTCATTAATTTGATTTATTCAGGGCTTCTACCTTTGACTATAGCCACCATTATTTTACTTGAGTTATTGTTATCAGATTTACTCACTTAATCTCTACCGGTTCAGTGAGTCACGTGTTGCTGTGTATCTCAATCAACATTATCCCGAACTCGAGGCAAGCACTGATTTACTTCTGGCTACTGGTTCGGAACTGACAACACTTCAAACACTACAACGTTCGCAGGTTTATCACAAATTACAATCTCTTGAAGGTGACGTCCGGTTTCCTCACCGCATTGTGGTTGCAACAATTATCTTCATCGTTGGTATTGGATCCTGGTTTACTGCAAATCAATATTCTACCAGTTATCAATCCACTGTTACAAATCATCAATCGTCCAATTCAAGTCCTTCAAAACAAGTAGAACCACAAGCTCCCGTCATTCCGAAGCTCAGCAAGCTTACCGTTACAATCATCTCTCCTGCCTACACTCAGATCAGGAGTACTGAAAGCAATGATCCTCGTCTGAAAGTAGTAGAGGGAAGTTCTGCTGCATGGGAAATTGCGTTCTCCGGAAAGGCTGTAAATCCAACCATCATCTTTTCCGGAAAGGATTCCATTACACTACAACAGAAAAACGAACTCTATCAACTCCAGCGTACTTTAACGGAAGGCGGATTTTATCAATTGAGCTGGAAGGATGAATCCGGCAAATCCTATCAAACCGATTATTACCCAATTGAAGTAACCAAGGATGAAGGACCTCGCATTGAGGTGCAGAATCTTGCTCAGTTCGTTGAATTAAAATTAACTGATCGCCTGGTTGTAGATCTGAACGCTAAACCAATGAAAGATGCCTGGTTGTAGAGAAGATCGAACGCTAAACTAAGCGATGACTTTGGTTTGAAAGATGCCCACATCATTGCCACCGTAAGTAAAGGAAGTGGTGAATCGGTGAAGTTCAGAGAAGAAACACTGCGATTTTCTAAACCCCAACAATTCTCCGGAAAACAACAAATCGCAAACCGCTCTATTGACATCGTGAAGCTGGGCTTAGAACCAGGTGATGAATTGTATTTCTATATTGAAGCGTTCGATAATAAAACTCCGCAAGGCAACAAATCCAGAACCGAAACATTCTTCATCGCCTTAAAAGATACAGCTACTTATGAAGCTGCGGAAGACGAAGGATTGGGTGTAGACCTGATGCCGGAATATTTCAGAAGTCAGCGCCAGATTATTATCGACAGCGAAAAACTTCTGGAGGAACAAAAGAAAAACCAGATCACTAAAAAGGATTTCAACTTCAAGAGTAACGAATTAGGATACGATCAGAAAGTATTGCGACTTCGGTATGGTCAGTTTATGGGTGAAGAAGCTGATTCAGGCATTGGTCAGCAATCGATAAGTCCTGCAGATCACGAAGATGACAAAGATGAAGATCCGATGAAGAAATTCGGACACATGCACGATACCGAAAATGAACATCACCTGGTTGCTGAAAAGAAAGAGGATGGCCATGATCATGGAGGAAAAGAAGAAGACAAGGAGAATCCAATGGCAGCTTTCATGCACAATCACGACAGCGAGGAAGAGGCCACATTCTTCAATCAATCTATCAAAACCAAACTAAGAACAGCATTGACATTGATGTGGGATGCTGAATTGTATCTGCGCATGTATGATCCAAAGAAGTCACTGCCTTATCAATACAAGATTCTCAAATTATTAAAAGAGATCAGCAACGATTCACGTGTGTATGTACATCGCAATGGATTTGATGCTCCACCATTGAAAGAAGAGAAAAGATTGAGCGGAGATCTCTCCGAAGTGAAGACTTCATTTAATCAACGAAAAGAAAATTTAGAAGAAACCTATCCTGGCATTCGTCAGGCATTAGTCACCATCGAATCCTTACTTCAAAAGGAAAACCCGGAGCTCAATGCCTCATCGCAACGCGTATTACAGCGGGCGGGTAACGAACTAGCGGGAGTGGCAATCGAGCAGCCAGGTGCATACCTGAAAAGTCTTTCGTTATTAAAATCATTGATCGCTGCCGAAGTTTCAAAATCTGAAATCAAAGCTACATTAAAGCAAGTGCAGCAATCCTTGTGGAAAGTAATTCCTCCTGAAACCATTTCACCTTCTGCGAAACGTACAAGCACCCATCAACTGGATACACAGTTTCTG
>JBGATZ010000524.1:0-2204 GCA_044228905.1 Cyclobacteriaceae bacterium
CCAGCTCAACCTTATTGAGCTGCTTTTCGATAGCCTGCCGGAGTTCCACATCATTTATATAGCGCAGGATAAACAGCGATTTAACAATCTGACCGAAGGCTTTGAGCGTCTGATAAAGCGCGTGCTGGCGGGAATAGGAATTGAGCCGCCGGAAGATATCGGAGGCTGTGTTCTCCTTGAGTTTGATGGTAGTGACAAGACGCAAAAGCTCATCCCAGTTTTCGCGGATCAGCGTGTTATTGATGGTCTTGTCAGGTTGGATCTTCCAATCTTTTTCAACCCTGTTTTTCGGTTTGAAAATATAAAGGGTTTGCTTGCCGATGCCCTTGATGCGCGGGGCGAAAGAAAATCCCAGTAAATGGGTGAGGCCGAAAATCGCTTCGGTGTAGCCGTGGGTATCGGTAGAATGGATGTCACTTTTGACGACATCATTACGCATCAAGCCATCAATGACATAGGTACTTTCCCGGTCGGAGGCACTGATCATCAGCGAATGCCACAGAAAATGACGTTCATCTACAAAAGTGTAAGCACTCACGCCTTGACCCTGCCCAAAATACTTGAAGGAACGGCTAGCATGCAAGGATTCGCCACGCACCTCAAATTTCTGGCCATCACTGGCCGTATGGAGTTGATCGATCTCACGTCGATACAGGTTGGGCAAGCCCATCTGATCCATCGCCTTCAGCACCTGATCATTGGCTGCGCGGATATTCTCCAGTGAAAAACGCCAATTCACGGCATGTTCCAACTCACTTTCTGTCATTCGGGAAGAAATTCGCGCCATCTTCTAACCCTGATCCCACAATCAAACCCATAATTCCCGCTAGTAATGCAGGTCGGGAAACAGTTTATATGGGTTTGCTGGGCGGGGTGTTCAACAAGTTTCTGGCAGTTGCAATGCCGGTTTACAGTATCGAGTACCTGAGCCAACGGCACATCATGCCGTTGTGGAAAAAGTTCCTGTAAAGGATCAGTTTCACTGGTGTCCAGTGCCGGTGTTTTGATATGGAAAGTGCCATCAGCTCGGATGGTCAGATGCGTGTTGCTATCGGCTGCAGTATTAGTTTCCTGATACTGCAGAAACAAAGCAGCATCCAGTGCTTTGAGAATCGGTTCAGGATCAGCGAATTCAGTCAATCCGGCACGTTCTAACAATCTCGTTTTGTCCCGTTCCCAACGCCTTCATCGATCATGTAGCTATCCATTGTCCGGTATTTGTAGGATTGTCGAAGGTTGAGGTGGCCGGATTTTATAGCGGCAGCCACATGTTGGAACAGAAAGATTTTGTACAGAGAAGGCTTGAAGCTACCGTCACCCCCGGTCACTGTTTTGCACTCATCAGAGGCCATAAAGCCAGTGGGTGCCTTCTCAGTAATAGTTCCCGACTTGCTTTTGAAATAATGAATGGCTTTCATTAATTGATCATCCTGACCGATGGGTTCAAAAGTTAAAGTCTTCAGGATTGGGCTAAGACGATTCTGCAGCTTCACAGAATGTCGTTCCAGAATGTCATGCCAAACGGTGGATTGTCCGGCTTGTTGTAGCCCCGCTTTCAATTGCTCAAAGGATTCAGTTTTGACCCGATCCAGTAAGGTGTTAATCTGCATGATTTTATCTGTATCAGACAGGGAGGTATCACCAGCTAAACTACGTATTTCCCGAAGTAACCCGAATACCGAGGTATCCAGCTCATCGACTACCGTCTTGAGTTGCTGATTTTGTACCTTACGTTGCTCAAAGAAATACTCTTTATGCTCACGAATAGCAGTGTTTTGGAAGGTTACCATCACACTGAGGAATATATCGGCCAGATTATCCTGAATCCGAAAAAATTGGTGGGCAACAAAGGCGGCTGAGTGGATATAACGGTCATTGGCTTTACGGCGTTGCATTTGGAATATTTCCGATTTCAGGACGCTTCCTGCATAGTACTGGATACCTACATATTCAAGACCAAGGATGGATAAAATGCTATTCAGTTTGCTGTGCAATGCAGAGAGGATTTCAAAATCAGCAATGGATTCCTTCACCCGTGAGGGTTTTGTAGATTGAGATAGTTTTTTTAGCAAGGTAAGACGATACTGATACTGATCACCTGGTGTGGTAAATAAATTATCCAGCAAGTAACGGGTTTGATTATCAAGGTGAGCGTCCATCAAAGTAACCAAACTGGATTTATGTTCTTGTAGCCCTGATCGGAT
>JBGATZ010000063.1:0-14663 GCA_044228905.1 Cyclobacteriaceae bacterium
GCCCGAAGCAAGAAAAGGCTGAGAATAAAGCCAGAATCAGTAATGGTCTTTTCACAAATAGTAGTTGTTAGATTCCAATACTACAGTGAATAACGAATGAGAAATAGAATAGAATTTACGTTTGGTATAGAATTTACTTTTTGAATGATTTTTTTCGATAGGAAGATGGGCTTTTCTTTGTCACCTGCTTAAAGATACGAGTGAAATGACTCGATCTTGGGACGTTTACGGGTAATCCATTTCACTGCTTGTAAATCTGGTGATAAGAAGAGTAAGCTTAAAGTTCATGATCCATTCGGAATCGAATTCATTACCACTTGTCCTAAACCCATTGGTTGAAGATCATTCCTTTGTTTATATTGGATTCGATCTAAACCTACTACTATGAGAGCCTATCTGATTCTTTTACTCGGTATAATTTCGAGTTGGTCGTTCGCGCAGTCGTTTACCCTCGAATCAATAAAAAGTTATGCGTTCCCCAGCGAATTGACCTCATCGTCACAGGGATCGAAGATTGCCTGGGCCATCGATGAACAAGGAAAACGAAATGTTTACGTTGCCGAAGGCCCTGATTTCAAGCCCCGCAAGCTCACTAATTTCAATACTGATGATGCGCAGGAAATTACCAGTCTTTCTGTTTCTCCTGACGGTAAATGGGTGGTATTTGTAAGAGGGGGTGATCATGGTTCAAACTGGGATGATGGGTTACCCGTAAATCCTGCTTCTTCAGCTGCTCCATTGAAAGTTCAGATTTATAGCGTGCCATTTGCTGGTGGCGAAGCGAAGTCATTGGCTGAAGCAGATGAACCGGTTATTTCTCCCAAGAGTGATGTGATTGCATTTATAAAGGGCGGACAAGCTAATGTGATTGCCATTGATGGTGCTACTACAGCAAAAAGTTTATTCACTACTCGTGGTTCTGTGGGATCATTGGAATGGTCTCCTGATGCATCTAAACTTACTTTCGTTTCTTCGCGTGGAGATCATTCGCTGATTGGTGTTTATACGAATGCAGAAACTCCCATCAAATGGATTTCACCTTCTTTTAATCACGATTATTCACCACGTTGGTCGCCTGATGGATCAAAGATCGTTTTTGTTCGTACGCAAGGTTCTGGTGGTGCACCCGATTCATTACTTAGCCGCAGACATAATCCCTGGTCGATCTGGACTGCTGATGCCAGCACTGGAAACGCTACACAGATCTGGAAAGCACCAGCAACACTGAGAGGTTCAACACCCTCCACACACGGAGGCACGAATCTTCATTGGGCTGCCAATGATCGGATTGTATTCCTTTCTTATCAGGATGGATGGCAACATCTGTATTCTATTCCTTCAACAGGTGGAAAGGAATTGCTTCTCACTCCGGGTAATTTTATGGCAGAACATATTCGGTTAAGCCCGGATAAGAAATGGTTGACCTTCAGTGGCAATACCGGGCCAGATGCATTGGATCTTGATCGCAGACATGCGGTACGTGTGCCTGTGGACAAAGCTGCCATGGAAGTAATGACTGCAGGTAATGGAAATGAGTGGACTCCGTTGGTTACAGGTGACGGTTCCACAATGACCTTCATTAGTGCCACCGCGCAACGTCCTCCGTCAATAGCAGTGATGTCGTTAACTGCTGAAAAGAAATCGATTCAATTAGTTGGTTCTGATTTGGCACCAAAAGATTTCCCAACGAATAAATTGGTTACTCCAAAAAAGGTGACATTCAAGTCATCAGATGGTGTAACTGTTCACGCTGACTTGTTTGAACCTGTTGGAACCACTTCAAAGAAACCGGCCATTGTTTATATCCATGGTGGTCCGCCACGTCAGATGTTATTAGGCTGGCATTACTCGGATTACTATTCCAATGCATATGCGATGAATCAATACCTCACTAATCTCGGCTTCGTGGTACTGTCAGTGAATTATCGTTTAGGCATTGGTTACGGATTTGAATTCCATCAACCAGCTGATGCGGGTTGGGCAGGTGCTTCAGAATATTTAGACATTAAAGCAGCGGGAGAGTGGCTGAGTAAACAGCCGCAGATAGATCCGGCACGTATTGGTGTTTATGGGGGATCATATGGAGGCTTTTTGACTGCGATGGCATTGGGAAGAGATTCCAAACTTTTCGCTGCAGGCGTTGATATTCACGGAGTGCATGACTGGATCAGCGGCCGTTCGTATTTATCGGAGCAGGATCGTTACGAACAAGTGCCGGATTTGGAGCAGGCAAAACAAGTGGCCTGGAAATCATCCCCCGTTTCGTCTGTAAGTACATGGACTTCTCCGGTTTTGATCATCCACGCAGATGATGATCGCAATGTTCGCTTCAATCAAAGTACAGACCTGGTTCGAAGACTGGAGAAAAAAGGAGTACCAATGGAAACGCTGGTGATCGTAGATGATACTCATCATTGGATGAAATTCACCAATGCATTGAAAGTTGATAATGCTACCGCGGATTTCTTCGTACGCAAGTTTTTAAAGAAATAGTAAGGAATCTTGAAAACTCCGGTGGTGGAAAACTCCCGCCACCGGAGTTTTTTTTTGAAACCCTGGAAGGCACTTTTCAGTTAGCCGAAGTAATCTACCCACCCCAACTATGCTGAAAAACTTCTTCAAAACTGCCGGAAGGAATATCCTTAAGCACAAAGCCTATTCCCTCATTAATTTTATTGGTCTAACCAGCGGCCTCGCGCTCGCGTTACTGATTATCACTTATGTGAGATCGGAGATGAGCTATGATCGCTTTCATGAAAAGGCAGACCGCCTTTATCGCTTAAACTATGCGGTTCCTAATGGACTTCAGATTGCTAGTACACCACCACCCATTGCACCGGTAATGAAAGACTTCTTTCCTGAAGTGGAAGAAGCGGCCCGTCTTTATGGACGTAATGTGAGTATGAAACGTCCGGAGTCGGATGAGGCCTTTGAAGAGAATGTTTACTTCGCTGACTCTGCGATCATGAAGATGTTCTCGTTCAACTTTGTAAAAGGCAATCCGAAGAATGCGTTGAATGAAAAATTCACAGTGCTCATCAATGAAGAAATGGCAAAGAAGTATTTCGGAGATGAAAATCCCATTGGTCAAACGTTATTGTTTGGAGGAACCAACTCATTCAAGGTAGTTGGAGTCGTAAAGAACTTCCCTGAAAATTCACACCTGCGTTTTGATATGCTCGTGCCTTATGATAATATGTTCGATCTGGAAAATGCAGCATCGGCAGCAGTGCTTCGCAATAATCTTGCGGTGAACTTTGTCATCAGTCATTCTTACACTTACGTATTGTTGAAGCCAGGAGCTGATTATACCAACATCGATAAAGGGATGCCTGACTTCCTGAAAAAGTATGCACGACCTGAACTGATAGTAGGACAGAAGTTTACGTTGATGCCATTGACTGATATTCATTTGAAATCAACATTGTTGGTAGAGCCATCCGCCACCAACTCGATGAGTACCATTTATATTTTCATCGGGGTGGGAATTCTTACTTTACTGATTGCCTGTATTAATTATATCAATTTAAGTACTGCCCAATCGTTTACACGGATCAAAGAGATTGGCATTCGTAAGATCCTGGGATCGATGAAATCTCAATTGATCATTCAATTTTTAGCAGAAAGTTTCCTGTTTAGCGCGGTAGCGATTGTGCTGGCTTATGGTGTTTTCTATATGGGAATGCCGTTCTTAAATCAACTTACCAACAAGACACTGGAATTTGCCCGGGTAGTGGATATTCAATTGATTACCATTACGGTGTTGTTATTGCTTGTGATTACTGCATTAGCAGGAGGGTATCCGGCTTATTTCGTAACGCAATTTGAATCAGTTAATTCATTGAAAGGTTCTGCAGCAAAATCAGGAAGTCAGTTTATGCGTAAAGCATTGGTTGTATTTCAATTGATGATTGCCTGCGCATTGTTATCAGGATCATTATTGATTGTGAAACAACTAAATTTTCTTTCAGAACGGCCGTTGGGTTTTAAGTCAGAGCATGTGATCAATGTCCCTTTGTACAGTCAGAACCTGAACGGTGTTTTTCGTCAGAATGATTCAACATTCCGTGTTCGTCTTGAAAGCTACCGCGATGCCGTGGAAGCACAGGCTGGTGTGAAGGGTACTACACTTTCTTCCAATCCTCCGGGCTTAGGTGCGATTTACAGAGGTACCATTCCGGAAGGATTCACTCAGGAAGATGATATGTTTATTGCAAACATGTCGGTGGACTACGACTTCGTCACCACTTATGGAATGGAATTGATTGCAGGAAGGAATTTTGGTGAAGAGTACGGTACTGATGCCAAAGAAGGGTATATTATTAATGAGACGGCTGTAAAGGAATTCAAATGGGAATCTGTAGATAAAGCGATAGGGAAGACGATTAATAAAGAAGGGAAGATTGGAAAAGTGGTGGGGGTAATCAAAGACTTCAACTTCGCTTCCTTAACAACTCCCGTGGCTGCAATGGTACTGGATATCAATCAGAATCAGTTTAATACACTGTCTGTAAAATTTGAGAATAATAACATTCAATCCACGGTGGATAAACTCACCAGTCAATGGAACGGCATGTTTCCTGAGAAAACGTTCGAGTTTACTTTTCTCGATGAGCAATTGAATACACAGTATTCTAACTTTCAGAATTTCGGAAGCATCATTCAGATTTTTACGTTCATAGCTATTCTTATTTCGTGTCTGGGTGTATACGGTCTGGTATTATTTGCTGTATCACGCAAGGTGAAGGAAATCGGAGTTCGTAAGGTGATGGGAGCAACTATTCCCGGCATTCTCAAATTGATCTATAAGGATTTTGCCTGGTTACTCATTGCGGGGTTTGTATTGGCAGTTCCGTTGTCCTATTATTTCATGAGTCAGTGGCTGGAAAACTTTACTTACCGTACTAATCTGGATATCTTCACTTACATTATCAGTTTTGTAATGGTATCACTGATTGTGACACTGACGATTGGCTATCAGGCCTTGAAAGCATCGATGGCCAATCCGGTGAATTCATTGCGAAGCGAATAAATAAAATTGATCTAAGATAAAAATTAGGAAAGCCTGTCAGAATTCAAATCCCTGACAGGTTTCTTTTTTCTCCTTCTAAACGGAATAATTTGCTCCTATAACATTTCTGCTTTCACCGGCTCACATTATTGTGGATCATGGTTTTAATTTTATAAACCTGAACCCAATGAGAAAGTATATTACCCTGGTGTGTGGCACGCTGCTTACATCATTTGCTCTAGCTCAGCCTTCGTTCTACAAAACCGATCCGAAGTTCACTGAAAAGGATTTTGAGTATAAGTTTCACATCGTAAAAGGCGAACGGCAGGGAGTTAGTTACTTCAAGAAGTATCAGTTTCCTGAAGTGGAGTATAAGGCCACCGACAAACTCACTTTCGATCATTATCACACTCCGGATGTAATGTATGAATGGTATCGGAAGTGGGCGGAGCAATACCCGGACATTACTGATTTATATGAAGTGGGAAAGAGCTACGAGGGAAGACCGATCCTTCAGATGACAATCACCAATAAAAAGACTGGTAAAGACACAGATAAACCGGCTGCTTACTTCGAAGGAGGAAGGCACAGCGGAGAGATTACAGGAAGTGAATCTGTTCTTTGGCTGACAAAACATTTATTGGAGAACTATGGCAAGGATGCGGCCATCACTAAGCTAATTGATACCAAAACGATCTATGTTCGCCCGGAAAACAATCCGGATGGAGCAACCATGTATTTGTTCACAGCACAGCGTAACCGAAGCACTGTTCATCCCAAAGACAATGACAAAGACGGATTGATGGATGAAGACGGAGAAGACGATCTGGACGGAGATGGGGTAATGTACCAGATGCGGAGAAAAGCAACTAAGGAGGAACTGGAGAAAGCGAACTATGTATTGGATACACGTGATCCTTCCGGAAGATTGATGAAGCGTGTACCGGACGGAACAGGCGATTGGATTGTATACACTGAAGGAATTGATAATGATGGCGATGGTAAATACAATGAAGATGGAATCGGTGGATTGGACCTTCATCGCAATTACCCGGCAAACTGGAGACCAGATGATGGTGGCGATTTTTCCGGAAGAGGGTATACACAAGGCGGTTCGGGTGAATTTCCGTTGAGTGAAATTGAAAGCCGATTGACTGTAATCTGGTTATTGGGGCATCCGAATGTAACAGTAGTCAATTCAATGGACACCAGTATTCCCATGCACCTGCGACCACCTTCCACTTCCAAGAGCGCGGAGAGTATGTTCCCCGCGGATCACAAAATCTATAAGCACATGGATAGTCTGGGATTATCATTCACCAATTATCCCTGGGCAGGAGATGTGTATGAGGTATACAATACACGTTACAAAATTGATTCATGGTCTGGACAGCCAACTAAACCTACACCATTGTTTGGTCACGGTCCTGACTTTGGATATTTCCATTTTGGATCGGTATGGTATGGCGATGAGTTATGGAACAATGGCGCTATGAAGGATTACAATAAAGATGGTATCTATGATGACTACGATGCATTGAGATGGGATGATGAGGAGAATGGCAAGAAAGGATTCAGACCCTGGAAGAAATTTGTTCATCCGGTATTAGGTGAAATGGAACTGGGTGGATTCCATCCAAAATTTTTCTCACAAAACGGACCTCCTTCACAATTGGAAAACTGGGCCGCCAAAGAAGCGCGGTTTAATTTAGCAATGGCATTTGAGTTGCCCCAGATTGAATTGACCGATGTAATTGTAAAATCACTGGGTAATGAGGAATATGAGATCAAAGTGCAATGGACGAATTCAGGTAAACTTCCTGTAGCACTCGAACAAGCGAAGTTGGTGAAGATCGTTCAGGAAGATCGTGTGCAACTTGAATTCGATAAGGCATTGCTGAAAGGTGGAAAAGAGGCCAAAGTAGTCATCACTTCTCCTGATCTGATGGATAAAACAGTTTATTCCGGATACACAGGAGTGGGGGAAAAGAAAGAGGCAATCTTAAAGGTAAAGCTGAAAGAAAAAGGCACTGTAAAAGCAAAGGTGAAGTTGCTTTCAACACGTGGCGGTTATAAAGAAAAAGAAATTACTATCGGAGGATAATATAAATAAGATAGACTACTTTATTATATCATGAATAGATTCACTGGCTTCTTTAAGGAAAGAAAGCTTGCCTTCCTTATTTCTCTTGCCTACGTAGGCCTGGGAACCCTTTCAGTTTGTTCAGTGGAGCCTTCTGATACTTTTTATGGTGACTGGTCTACATTTGGAGTATTTATCACATTCCCGGTATCAATTGCAAGTTTTGGTTACCGGTTTGTATATCCCGATGATTTGATTCTGGTATTTATCATTCAGGCTATTTGTTTTATAATTATGTTTTTATCACTAGGTTCCAAATTAAAGAATAGGAAGAATGGCCAGATCAGATCATGAACTAATTGTCGTATTTAAGAAAGACGTAAGTGATGAACGAACTCTTGAGATTATCAATTCATTCGGAGTGAAATACCGAAAGGGCATGGATAGCAGCAAAGGCAAGATTTACTTTTACTCCACAGGTGAAAAATATATTCTGACTTTTGCTACCGAAGAAGAGAAGGATAAGTTTTCATGGAAGCATCATCAATTCATGCTCGAGATTCACCAGATCTACGAGCCTGATTGGGATAAGCAGAAAGACTAAATCAGATTTTTCCTGGAAAGCGGTTTACGTTTTTATAATAAATGTAAACCGCTTTTTCTTTGCCCATAGCAGTAAACCATTGCTGGCAGTAAGGCGCCATCCAGATGTGATCGCCTTTTTGCACCGGATACCATCTATCTGCTAATTTATAAATGCCCTGTCCTTGCAGCATGGTCAATCCATGTTCCATCACATGTGTTTCTACAAATGGTAAATGCCCGCCTGAATTATAGGTAAAGATGTTCACCGCCATATCAAACGAAAGATGATCGGGGAGAAGTACCTGGAGTTGCAATGCATCGTCACCTAAGAAGGGTTGACCTTTGATATTGCTCGCATCTCCAAAAACCATGTCAGGCTTTGCATGACTTTCAAGCGGTTCGTACACTTTATGAAAAGTGATAAACTGACTCCCTTTGCCGATTTCCTCAATCCGGTAATCTGCTCCGATAGGCACATAAATGAAATGACCATCCAGCAATAGCTTATGTTTATTGCCAATGATCGCTTTTGCGGATCCTTTGATCAGATAAAGGAATAGCTGGGATTCGTTGGTGTGACCATTTAGTTTACAGCCTTCTTCAGCTGTAATTAGCATTTGTGTAAAATCAGCGCCTATCGCTTTATTGATGATGACATTCACTGTGCAGTCAGTCCATCCTGGAATGCTGCTATTCACAAATCCATCCGGAGTAATTAAAGCGTGTGTTGATTGTATCACACTTCAGGTAGAGCAGATAATTCCATTTTATTTTTTTGTTGACGCGTGAATAGATGACAGAGTCGATGAATTTTCCTTTGAAAAATTGGTTTTCTTTAAGGTATGCTTCTTTTATAAATTGATTCTTTTCCAGCAAACGGGACGAGCTGACATTATCCGGATGTACGATTGCTTCGATGGAGTGAAGTTTTAATTCATTAAATCCATAATTCATTGCGGCAGCCAGTGCTTCACTCATCACTCCTTTTCCTTGTTGATTGCGGCTGAGAAGATAACCAATCTCGGCCCGGTAGTTCTCTTTATAGATATTAACATATCCGATGGTTCCAATTAGCTGAACAGTTTCCTTTAGATAGATACCCCAGGTGATCTTACTGTTTTGGTGAATCACTTCATCAAAATGTTGAATCAGCTGACGTGCATCTTCAATTGTTTCTGCAGGATGACGAGGAATGTATTTCATAATTTCCTTATCAGACCGAAGATTGAAAAGTGGATAAATATCCTCATCAGTTATTTGTTTCAATAGCAACCTTTCGGTGAATAAAACAGGAAATGGAGTGAAATTTACGACCAGCATGAATTCAAATCACCCTCAAAATACAACACCATTTTTATTTTGAAAGAAATATTTTCTGATCGTTCGTCTACACATATTCATTTGTGAGCGGCACATTCTTATTTCATTATACGATTAATGCCCCCCTTCACGTACTATTGGAAAATCATTTCTACCCAATGAAAAGAATTTCAGTGTATTTAGGATTAGCCTGCCTGATGGCGGGTTGCCTTGCAAGTTGTTCATCTGAAGAGCTGGCTTCGTCTGCGGAAACAGCTTCGGTTCAATCCGATTTGATTGATATTGCACAAACTTCTGGTCAGCTGGCTAGCGGAACAAGTTTCCGGATCAGTGGAAGTAGCTCATACAGTTTGGCCACGCGCTCTGATCACAGGCCTGGGGGTGGTAAGCACAAGCGAGGTCCTGCTATTCTGGATGGAGTTAATCTACTGGCACCAACAGATGAGTTACTGGCGATCATCGATGCTGAAAGTGCCAGCGATTTTCGCGGATTATTGATTTCCAGAAATGGCGGTGCCACAGTAAACAACTATGATGCGAATGGTAATGTGGTGACTTTGAATATTCCAAAAGCAGGCGGCCCAGGCGGATGCAGTTTCAGCGGTAATCAATATCCGGAGTATGATTCGTTATTGGCTGTCATCGCTAAAACAGTAATTGATTTTGGATCAGGATCGATCTATAAACATGATACGATTTCTATAGTACGTACTGGTAAAATCATAATCACTAGAGTCGGAACAAAGGCAAACATGACTGAAACGACTACGTTTGAAAACTATACAGTAAACGGAATTGGAATCAGCGGTACAAAAACAAGAGTGAATACGTATGATGATACTACTGGATCTGGTTCATCGAAGACGTCTATTTCTGACGGGAAGATTACAATGAAGGACGGGGCGGTTGCTTCATGGATAACCAATAAGTCACGTATTTCACAAATCATACTTGGTTCGAATGGAAGACCCGAAAGCGGAGAGATTACTACCGATGTCAGTACGTTGGTTACCGCAGCGAATGGAACATTGATTTACATGCATTTGTCAACTAAGCCATTGATTGAGAGTATTGCATGTGATAGGCGAAGACATGGCCCGGTAAGCGGAACACTTAAAACAATCTATGGAAGTGATGTAGTTGAAGTGGATTACGGTGATGGTACATGTGAAAATAAGACAATCACATTAACGGTAAACGGTACAACTACTATCAAAACCATAGGAGAGTAAAAGATTTTTGATTTAGTTTAAAAGCTTCGGTATAGTCTATCGGGGCTTTTTTTGTGGAGGAAACAGAAAGTAAAATAGATTGTAATATGCAGAGATAAGAAAAAGCAGGACTGAAATTATGTCCTGCTTTTTCTTGAGTTACATCGGCAATATTTAATTATTTTTTGAGTAACACTAATTGGCCCAAATGATACCCCTGATGAATGGAGCGACCGATTAGTACATTTAATCTGTTTCGGTGAGGCTCTTTGGCAAAATCTTCTGCAGAAACAGCCGTATGCTTAGCGAACCAATCCGCTGCCGTTAGCTGACTGAAATGCTTATTTAGCGTTTCATTGATTTTATTCCATTGTTGTCTTAAATCCTTTAGTGAAGGAAATTTAAGTCCCGATTTATCTGGTGTGGTTTGAAATAAGGTCTGTAATTCGGGATATAGTTTTTCTCCCAGACCAAACAAGGGAAGAAGCGCATCATTAGTAGCAGCAAGATGTCCGATCAAATAAACACCAGTATTCTTTCCGGGAGCAATTTCTGCCTGCCATTGTTCCTCCGTGTAAGTATCCAGCAATTTATCGACACGGGTATTTTGTGCCTGCCAGTTGGTCAATGCCATCTTTATGAAAAGATCGGTCTGAGATAGAGTAGGGGTTTCGGTGAGTGTGCTCATAAAATGTTTAGTTTAAAATCAAACAGTTTCTGTCATACTAAAAGTTTGGGTTCTGTGAATTGCATTTACAACGTGTTGATGGTCTGAATGTTTATTTTATCCGTAAAGAAAAAGCCGTCTCCTGAGAGACGGCTTTGGGACATTCCTACAAGCAAAACTTACTCTTTAATAACCATCATTTTGCTTTAACGTAGCTTGTCCACTCACCTGACTATTGAATATTTCCTGAAGCGGAATTGGGAAATATTCATGTTTTCCTTTGACAAATATGACCCCTTTCAGGTAGCTCCTTTTCTTCCCTTCTTCAGCATAGTAAGCGTTGAGTGTCTGGTCTGCTATTCCCCAACGAACAAGATCAAATCTTCTGTGCCCTTCCATGGCAAACTCAAGGCGTTCTTCAAATTGAACCGCCTTCCGTGCATAGGTTTGATCGGGAAAAGCGGTGTAAGGATTGATCACATAATTAGCTGCAGGAGTTCCATCTGCTTTTTTAACGAAGCCTGCTGGTTTTGCAGCTCTGTTTCTGATTTGATTTACATATCCGACCGCAGCAACAAGATCATTTTGTTCTACAGCAATTTCAGCCAGCCATAGCAGTACATGTGAATAGCGGATCATCCGGTAATTGTTTGCATTCAATCGTGGATTTCCCGCAAATGTGTTCGTACCTACATCTGACCGATACATTACATGCTTCTTGGGCGAGTAAGGTCCACCGTAGGATTGATCACGAACAAAGGTTTTGCCTGGATGTACTCCCCAGTCAAGATATTGAATACCTCTGCGACCAACAGTCCAGTCCAATCGCGGATCGAATGTGCCTGGATCAGGTGTAAATGGAGCAGTAGCTTCTATTCCCTGATCACTGATCACATCGATATCGTTGAATGTATCAAGTAAGGGAAGACCTGCAGCATCTGTTTTGAATGAGTTCACCAGATTTTGTGAAGGTTGAAAGAATCCGCAGCAGGTGGTAACGCCACCACCACCATAAGGATAATTTAATGTGGATCCGATATTTCCGTTTTCTCCTCCTGATGCACCGTCATTAACAGAGTACTCTACTTCGAAGATGGACTCTGCGTTGTTGTTGGTCACTGCTCTGAAGTTATCATGATAATTATCAACCAGTCTGAATTGACCACTGGCGACTATCTCTTCAAGCAATGGTTTGGCATCTGTGTATTTCTTCTGAAACATATACACTTTTGCGAGTAATGCTGCTGCAGCCCATCGGGTTGCACGGCCAGGCTGTGTTTGCTTCTTTGGCAATACTTCATAGGCGGCTTTTAGATCGGCTTCTATTTTTGGATAGATGTCTGTACTGTTTGGAATCTTTGTACTCTCCAGGTTATTCGGATCGTAAATAGTTTCATCTATGTACGGAACCATTTTATACATCTTTACCAATTCAGCATGATAGAAACCGCGCAGGAAACGAGCTTCAGCAGTAAATTGAGCTGCATCAGTAGCACTGATGTCTGTTGCTTTAGGAAGATTTTGTAATACATCATTTGATCGGGCAATTCCATCATACATTCCTCTCCACTTTCCCCGGAAGTAAATGTTATCCGGAGTGATATTGTGTTGTTCGATCAGGGAAATCGGTGGCTGATCACCTGCAATTGTTCCTTTATATGCATCATCGGACGCCACACTTCCATATACCCAATTGTCGGCTCCTCCCTGATAAGAGCGGTAAGCTCCTTCAGCGGTAGCCCAGCCATCGAGTAATGAATAGGCGGCAGTTAACAGAGAACTTACTCCTTTGCTGTTTTGCAATGCGGAACCCGTCAGTGCTGCTTTGGGTTTCACATCAAGGAATGAATCGGAACACGAACTGATCAATACGAGGGCTATTGAACTACAGAGGATTACTATTTTTTTCATGTCTTTAGCAATTATTTTTGTTGACATAATTCTTAAAATTAGAAACTAAGATTTGCGCCAATGATGTATTGCTTGGCTGTGGGATAGGCGCCACCATCTACACCGATCTGACGATCGTTACCTGAAGAGTAGTTCCTTAAATTGATTTCAGGATCCATACCAGAATACTTGGTAATCGTGAACATGTTTTGTGCCTGAACATATACACGGAATGATCCTAGCCCGATTTTGGAGATCAACGTCTTCGGAAGATTATAAGATACCTGTACATTCTTCATCCGGAAATAAGATCCGCTTTCAAGGTAATAGGTAGAGGGAAGGATGCTTACCTGATCACTGGATGTCAATTGAGGAAGCACTGCGTCTGTTTTTCCAGGCTCCCAGGATTGATACAGCATGCGTGTGCTTCTGTTTCCTGCAAACGTGGGGAAGTCGGTCCAGTATTTTACGTAATTGAAGATATCATTTCCATGAACTCCTTGCCCAAACAGGGTAAGACCAAAGTCTTTATAGTTTACGTTCACATTAATACCATAAGTAAAGTCGGGATGTGGATTACCGATAATGGAGAGATCTTTTGTATTGATCACACCATCGTCATTAATATCCCTGAATTTGAATCGACCCGCTCTGTTTTGATTAGTGCCCAGATTATTAACTGGAGCAGCAGCGGCCTCATCATTGGATTGAAAAATACCATCAATGGTATAACCGAAGAAGGAGGATACCGGATATCCCTGCTGAGTAACAACGAAATTCTGGATACGTTCGTCATTGATACCGAAGTATTGTGTGGCGGGATCCCCGGTAGTCTTTGTTACTTCATTACGATACATGCTGAAGTTTCCTCCAACGGTGTACGTAAGCTGACTTTATTGCATCACCATTATAATTGAGCGACAAGTCGACACCCTTGTTCCTCATGGAACCAATATTTTGAAAAGGTACTGCCGCAACTCCTGCAGTTAGAGGGGCTTGCACAGGAAACAACATGTCTGAAGTAGTGCGTACATACCAGTCGAACGACATGTCTATTTTACCTGCAAGGAAGCTGGCATCAATACCCGCATTGGTTGATGTGGTGGTCTCCCATTTAGCATTCGCATTTCCAAATTGAGTCAGTTCATAACCCGGTACTGCCGAAGTGCGCGATCCATTGAGGTCATAGAAAGAAGTAATCGGATTGGTTGCGTAGATCGTTAGCGAATTGTAGTTCCCGATTTCCTGGTTACCTGTTTGTCCCCAACCCAGGCGCAGTTTGGCACGAGTGAGCCAATTACTCCAGCTGGCGGCAAAGCTTTCTTCAGATAAAACCCATCCTGCACTTGCGGCAGGAAATATGGCGGTGCGGTATTGAGGAGCAAATCGGGAAGACCTGTCTCTTCGGATCGTTCCTTCTATTAAGTATTTGTTGAGTAAAGAGTAGTTTACCTTAGCAAACTCAGATGCAAGCGCCCAGTTGGAGCCGCCACCATTGTTGGTCTGTACACCAGTACCTCCGCTCAGGTATCGGTTTTCAATATCATCCGATGCAAAGTTGGTTCTGCTAGCATCAAAAAATTCGAAGTAATCTTTTATAGACTCAGTTCCTACAAGGAAATTAAACCGGTGATCGTCTCCAATAGGAAGAGCATAGTTCAACGTATTGTACCAGGTCCACGTCCATTCATAATTGTTGGTAGTTTGCAAACTGTTTGAACCTCTTGATTCGGCTGATTCAATATCTCGAATCGTATAGTTGCGGAAGTTGTATAAGTTATAATCGATACCAAAACTGGTTTTCGCAGTGAGGTTTTCAATAATGTCTGCTTCCGCATACATGTTTCCAAACAACCTTACTTCTTTTTGAATGTTGTCTTTATTTCTCCACAGATC
>JBGATZ010000064.1:0-7034 GCA_044228905.1 Cyclobacteriaceae bacterium
AAACTTTCAACCGCTTTTGAAAAAAGCGGTGAGCAAAACCATCTACCTTATTGTTGATCCATACGATTTCTTTTCTGATATCCTGGATCGCCAGGGAAATGGGTTTGTGCGTACGGAAGAATTAAAAAACGAAATAAAGTACCTGAAGATAAACCAGCCTCCGTTAGACAGACTTGTGAAACGATTGGAGGAAAAAAACCTTGAGCAGATCAACGGCAATGAAGCTTTTGGATTACTCGATCAGATTCTTGAAGAAGTAAATTTTACCCCGGAAGATGTAGAAAGTTATATCACTCAATTTTCTTCTATCGTTCCGCTATCAATGGACAAACTTTACGAACAGCCAGAACCTATAGCGCCCTTAAAAAAAGAACAGCCGCCCATTGCCGTAAATAAGCCCAAAGAAGTGGCGGTAAAGGCGGAAGTGAAGAAAGAGTCAAAAGGAACCATCGCTGAGAACTTTCACCGGATCAGCAAAATCAAAGACAATCTTACTATCAATCAAAAATTTATGTTCACCAAAATTCTCTTCAACGGGGATTTTGAGATTTTCACACAAGCCATCGATCGTCTTGACTCTCTTGATAATTTAAAACAAGCTTTGAATTTCCTTGACCAGAATTACTCTGAGTGGGATAGGGAAAGTGAAGAATACGAAGAGTTCATTGAGTTGGTCGAAAAAAGATTTGCCTGACCTTTTAAATCCGCTGCAGCACCTGGCTCCTGTGTGCATCCAGTTTCAGCAGGATAAATAGCAGAATTGTAAAGCCCCATAGCGAAGAACCACCATAGCTGAAAAAAGGCAGAGGAATTCCGATAACCGGAAACAGTCCTATAGTCATCCCGATGTTTACGGCAAAGTGGAAGAAAAAAATACTGGCAACGGCATAGCCATATGCACGGGCAAACCGGTTTTTCTGTCGCTCGGCAATAAAGATTACCCTGAAAAGTAATGTGATGAATAGACCGATGATGACCAGGCTTCCCAGCCATCCCCACTCTTCTCCAATCGTGCAGAAAATAAAATCAGTGCTTTGTTCCGGCACGAAGTCAAATTTTGTTTGTGTCCCCTGAAGAAAGCCTTTTCCAAAAAAACCACCGCTACCTATCGCGATTTTAGATTGTGTTACATTCCATCCAAAACCCAATGGATCAGCATCCGGATTGATCAAAGCCTTCACCCGATTTTGCTGGTGAGGCTTCAGTACATCAGTAACAACATAGTCAACACTTTCTATTACACCACTGATAATCAATGCACCAATTGTAAGCAGGGCTATCCGCTTGAATTTCTTCTTACCAAACAGAATCAGTCCAACAAGAATTAACCCAATACCAATGTGCAGATAGATCTGATTGGGAACGAGCAGTGTGAGAATAAAAATCGCAGCAGCACAAATTCCTACTACAATCAAAAAAGGTGACATCCCTTCACGATAAAAAACAATAACAAAAGAAGTAAAGACCAGTGCCGTTCCTGTATCTTTTTGCAGGAGAATAAAAAACATCGGGAGCCCAATCATTCCAAAAAGAATTGCCTGATTCCGAAGATTATCCATACGGAAACCAACAGAACCAACGAATTTACCCACAGCCAGAGCAGTCACACATTTTGCAAACTCTGAAGGCTGCACACCAAACGATCCAATTCCCAGCCAAGCTTTATTTCCGCCTACCTCTTTACCGACTATAGGAACAAGAAAGCATAGGAACAATATGATTCCATAAAAGAGATAAGCGAAGGCTTCGTAGAAGCGCATGTCGATAATGACAATGCCCATGATGATAACACCTGAGGCTACAATGAATAATAGCTGGCGACCAGAGTTGAGCGACAAATCAAAAATAGATTGGTTCGCTGTGTCATCGTACACAGCCGCAAAAATATTGATCCAGCCCAGCACTACTAACGCGATGTAAAGCGAGATGGCGTACCAATCCAGTTTGCCCGATATGTTATCGTCCCTTCTCAATTCAAAAATTTACCATTAAGTACGTATTGCTCTATGATTGGTCGCTCCGTATGCCCGATTAAGTATTTCTCAATCATTAAGCTGGCGATAGATGCAGCAGCTCTGCCACCTTGCCCTGAAGATTCAACATAAACTGAAATAGCAATTTTAGGATTATCCTTTGGTGCGAATGCAATAAATACGGAGTGGGCCGGCTTCGGATCATTTTGCACAGTTCCTGTTTTACCGCACACAATAATATCTTTCAGCTTGGCACGAAACTGAGCAGTACCTCCGGTCACTACCGACTCCATCGCATCTACTGCCACATCAAAGTACTGCGGATCGATAGATGTGTAATGCTTTTCTAAATATTGAGGAAGGGGCTTTCCCTCCTTACCGATAGCTTTCACAATATGAGGCGTATAATAAAAACCACGATTGGCAATAGTTGCTGCAAAGTTTGCCATCTGTAAAGGCACTACCAGATTTTCTCCTTCACCAATTGAGATCGAATAGATGTTTGAAAACTTCCAGGGACGACCGCTGTAGGCCCGATCATAAAAAGCAGTCGTTGGAACCAGTCCGTTTTTTTCATTCGGCAAGTCGATTCCCAGGTTACTGCCAAATCCAAAGCTTCTGATGTGCTTGTTCCATTCATCCAACCCAATCCGCGTATCTTTAAACGGATCATTCACCACTCCTTTATTCAGCATTCTTCGCAATACATTATAAAAATAAGGGTTACATGAATTGGTGATTGCTCCTCTTAAATCTTCGTTGGTGTGTGCCCCATGACACTCCATCACCCCACCAGCTCCCTTTCTGATACATTGGATCCGGGTTTCGGGCGTAATTACTTTTTCTTGTAGAGCAGTCATTGCCTGGGCTATTTTAAAAATAGAACCGGGACGATACTGTGCCATCAGTGGACGATTGAACAGCGGCTTCATACTATCTGTACTAATCTGCACGAAATTGTCACTGTAATTTTTTCCTGTTAATAAAGTGGGGTCATAAGAAGGACCTGATACGAAGCTGAGAATTTCACCCGTAGAAGGTTCAATGGCAACAATACTTCCTGACTTTCCTTTCAGCAGCATTTCTCCGTATTGCTGCAATTCCAGGTCAATGCCTGTCACCAGATCCTGGCCAGGAATAGAAAGCGTGTCATACTTACCTCCGGCAAAATTCCCCTTCTCAATACCTTTAACATTGCGCAGCTTGAATCGCTTACCTCGTTTACCACGAAGTTGCTCTTCATAATACGCTTCAATACCACTTTGCCCGATATAATCTCCTTGTTTATAGATTCCCGAAGGATCTTTCTCTAAACGGGTTTTACTGATTTCACTTACATAGCCCAATGCATTTGCTAATGACGGAACTGTGTATGCCCGCGTAGTACGTGCCTGCACATAAAATCCGGGGAACTCATCCAGTTGATCCTGCACGCGGGCAAAATCTTCGTTGGAGAGTTGATCGATAAACAATGTTGGTTTGAAAGGAGAATACTCCTTCCGTGCACGCATCTCCTTAAATTTTAATCTCAGTTGTTCAGGTGTGAGCCGGAACACTTTACAGAATTTCGCAGAATCAAAATTCTTAATGTCCTTCCGAATGACTTCGATGTCATATTCTGGAGTATTAACTACAATCTGCTTTCCATTACGATCAAAAATTAAACCGCGAAAAGGATATTCTACCTGACCAATGATGGCATTGCTGTTGGCAAGGTCTGCGTACTTATTATCAAGCACCTGGATAGAGAAAAGCTTGATCAGGAATACCAGCCCGACCAGTACCATTACGATCTGCACTATTTCTCTCCGTCCTTCGTTCATCGTCTTCTGTCAGAGCTAAGGTATTGTAGCGTCACCATTACCGTCATTGTGAAAAAGAAACTTCCTATCACTTTTAACATCGTAAACCAAAACATTGAAAATCCTCCAGCCTCTACAAAAAACAAAATCAGATGGTGAAGAAATACCAATGGTATAGTGTAAACCAGGAACCATTGAAATCCATTCACCGCGAGCGTTGGGCCTTCACCGGCATCGTAACCGCCTTGTGGGGTGATTGAACTGAGCCAATAATTACGCGCATATGCAACAGCAACCAAAGACAGCGCATGAATTCCCAAACTATCGTAAAAGATGTCAACCCCAAACCCAAGAAAGAATGCGATCAACATCAAAATAAGGTTATTCAATTCAATTGGTAAGAGTAAAATAAATGCCACATACAAAAAACAGAAGGAAGTATTGAACAGCACCAATCGCTTCAAGATCAGCACCTGTGCAAACAGGTACACAAAAAAGAAAATAAAAGAATAAATCCCGTTACGGCTCATTTGGGTTCACCTATGGTTTTAATCTCTAATGAATCTCTTTCCAGCCTCATATTGTTTTTCACAACCTCCACGAAGGCGAGCTTTCCAAAATCCTGAGCAAGCTCAACTTTGATATCATAAAATAATGCTTCTTCTTTCAGGTTTACTTCACTGATTACTCCTACCAAAACGTTCTCAGGGAAGATGGCATTGTATCCGGAAGTAACAATTGTATCACCCACCAAAGGCTTTACATGTCTTGGCACATACATCAGGTTGATAATGCGTGGATTGGTACCATCCCATTTTGCCGTTCCGAAATGCTGCGTGCGTTTGATTACACTGGAAACATTCTCATCAATATTGAGTAAAGAAATTAATACAGAATAATGATCCGATACAGATTTCACTTTCCCTACAGCACCATCGGTACTAATCACCGCCATGCCGGGTTCAATACCCGCATTTCTTCCCTGGTTGATGGTAATGTAGTTTTTGAAAAGACTGGTGGAGTTGTTGACCACCTTTGCACTCACGTATTCAAATTGATTGATGATGGCTGGATCTTTTATCTCTCTTACTTCAAGAGTATAAAGACTGCGCGTCCGTTTTTCCAATTGAGAACGGAGTCTTGCGTTTTCTTCTGCCAAATCAGAATTGATTACTCTCAACGAAAAATACTCACGTACTCCCTGTGAGATACCGATAATGTTTGCAGCAAGCTTATTGGACGAGTTAAAAAACTTTGTGCTCTGATATTGATTGTTCTCCACAATCAACCATGCAGAGATCAACTCCAGCAGTAAGAAGGTAAAGAAGGCCCTGTACTGATAGACAAAGTTGAGAAGACGTTCCATCTAGGTCATTAAAACCTTGCGATAGTGATTTAGATTTTTCAAAGCCGCACCGGTTCCACGCACTACGGCACGAAGCGGATCATCCGCCACATGAATCGGAAGTTTCGTCTTCAAAGAAAGACGCTTATCCAATCCGCGCAACAATGCACCACCACCAGTAAGGTAAATACCACGCTCATAAATATCCGCAGATAGTTCAGGAGGTGAAAGTTCTAACGCTTTCAGCACAGCTTCTTCCAGTTTGGAAATG
Source organism: Cyclobacteriaceae bacterium (assembly GCA_044228905.1). GTDB lineage: Bacteria > Bacteroidota > Bacteroidia > Cytophagales > Cyclobacteriaceae > ELB16-189. The sequence continues at coordinate 5,392 of JBGATZ010000064.1, forward strand.
GATTTGTCCAAAGCAAAAGCCACTTCGCTGTATGATATTTTAATAGTCTTCGGAATACCCGTCATTAAATCACGACCTCTGATTTCATAATCATCCGGACCGTCATCAAGCTCCGTTAATGCAGAACCTACTTCGATCTTCACACGCTCTGCAGTGCGCTCACCAATCAACAGATTATGTTGTCTGCGCATGTAATCCAGGATATCTCTGTTGAATGTATCTCCGGCAATACGGATGGACTGATCGCAGACAATACCGGAAAGGGCAATGACCGCAATGTCAGTAGTACCTCCACCGATATCCACAATCATATTACCGATTGGCTGTTCGATATCTATACCAATACCAATTGCAGCAGCAATGGGCTCATGAATCATGTACACTTCTTTTGCATTCGCGTGCTCAGCAGAGTCACGCACCGCACGTTTTTCTACTTCTGTAATTGCTGAAGGAATACAGATCACCATACGAAGGGAAGGTGGGAACAATCTTCTGCCTGTATCGATCATCTTGATGAGGCCACGGATCATCATCTCTGCTGCGTGGAAGTCAGCGATTACGCCTTCCTTCAACGGGCGAATGGTTTTGATATTCTCGTGGGTCTTCTCATGCATTTGCATTGCTTCGCGACCAATGGCCAGCACTTTGCCATTTGTCTTATCAAGCGCAATGATTGAAGGTTCGTCAACGACTACCTTATCCTTGTTAATGATGAGTGTATTTGCCGTGCCCAGATCTATAGCAACATCGCTTGTAAAGAAATCAAAAAATGCCATTCGGTGAGTCCTCCTCTAAGATGGGTTAAAATTTTGTCGAAATTACTGAAATATTCGCGGCTTTTTTTAATGAAAGCCTCTTAAAAACTTACATGTCCGATTAGTGGCATCCTATAAATTTAAGGCCAGTGTAGTCGATTCATCGCTTCAATTGATCTGATCCTGATAGATCAATGTTTGAAGTGTCTGAATCCTGTCATCACCATTGCCATATTGTTCTTATCACAATAGTCAATCGAGTCCTGATCTTTGATTGAACCACCTGGCTGAATGACTGCCTTGATTCCTTGTTGGTGTGCAATTTCCACACAATCAGGGAAAGGGAAGAAGGCATCGGATGCCATTACAGCTCCACCGAGATTGAACCCAAACGTTCCGGCTTTCTCAATGGCTTGTCTCAGTGCATCTACACGACTGGTTTGTCCTACTCCGCTGGCCAGTAACTGACCATCAATAGCTAATATGATCGTGTTTGACTTGGTGTGTTTACAAATCTTGCTGGCAAACAGAAGTGCTTTGATCTGCTGCTCATTTGGAGCCAGTTTAGTCACCACTTTCAAATCTTCTCTTGAGTCTGTTTTCGTATCAGCGTCCTGCTCGATGATTCCATTAAGCAATGTTTTCACCTGCTTGTCGGAATTCAGTTTCTGCTTTTGTTTAAGAATGATGCGGTTCTTCTTTGATTTCAATAATTCCAGTGCATCCTGGTTGTAAGAAGGAGCAACCAATATTTCGAAGAATAGTTTATTGATTTCTTCTGCCGCAGCAAGGTCAATAGTTTGGTTGGTTGCAAGCACTCCTCCAAAAGCAGAAACGGTATCCGCCTGAAAAGCTTTGAGATAAGATTCCTTCACGGAAGATCCGATC
>JBGATZ010000064.1:7058-24177 GCA_044228905.1 Cyclobacteriaceae bacterium
GTTTGATGATGACAAATGCTGTTTCTCCGTCAAACTCCTTCACAAGATTAACGGCTGCATCAACATCTACCAGATTATTATAAGAAAGCTCTTTACCATTCAGTTGATCAAACAGGCCATCCATGTTCCCATAGAAAACTCCTTTCTGATGTGGGTTTTCACCGTATCGCAAAACCTTCCCGTTCCGGAAACTTGATTTGAAGCTTGGAATGCCCTGCTCTCCATTAAAATAATTGAAGATGGCTGAATCGTAGTGAGAAGTAGTATCGAAAGCCAGCGCAGCAAAACGTTTACGGTCCGCCAAATCGGTTGAGCATTTTTTGTTCTTTAATAATTCTAATGTCTCTGCATATTGATCCCTGGAAGAAACAATCAGAACATCATTAAAATTTTTGGCAGCTGCGCGGATTAATGAAATCCCTCCGATATCAATCTTCTCGATGATATCGTCTTCTGATCCCCCCTTGGCTACTGTTTCTTCGAACGGATAAAGATCCACAATCACCAGATCCAATGGCCCGATTTTATACTCAGCCGCTTGTTGTAAATCACCTTTATCCTCTCGTCTGTAAAGTATTCCTCCGAATACAGCGGGATGCAATGTCTTCACGCGTCCTCCGAAAATGGAAGGATAGCCCGTCAGGTCTTCTACCCGGGTCACTTTGTATCCTAGTTTTTCAATAAATTCCTGCGTGCCTCCTGTAGAGACAAACTCAACCCCGGCTTTACCCAATTCATGAATGATCGGGTCGAGATTATCCTTGTAGAAAACGGAGATTAAGGCGCGGGTAATTTTTTTAGACATGCTCTTGATTTAAGCTGCAAAAGTATCCTTTTGAATGACGATTTACGAGGTAGGAATTACAAATTTGCAACGAACCTCTCAATTCGTTATTTATAATTCTGAATTTGTCATTTGAGATTGGCTTAATCGAAAAGCTGATCGCGCTCTTCATACTCTTCACTTTCGATCGTGAAATCCATCGGCATCAGGTAAGCCGGAAAACGATCGCGATATGCCTGAAGTGAATGTGCATTCAGCTCGATGGTCTTGGTCGCCTCCACACTGTCTACAGTAAAAATAGGTTCTCCTTTAGGGCTGATGATGGCCGAGTTTCCGCTGTGTTCCACTCCGTTGCCATCCATTCCTACGCGATTTACCCCCACCACATAACTTAGATTTTCAATCGCGCGTGCTTTCAGCAATGTTTCCCACGCGTTGGCACGAACCTGTGGCCAGTTCGCGACATATATCAACCCCATCGTAAACTCTTTTTAAAGTCGCATTCCAGCGGTTGCGGCTCCAGACAGGAAAGCGAAGATCATAACACACCAGCGGGCAGATTCTCAGCCTTTCCAATGACCAATCAGCATACTCTCACCAGGTGAATAAACCTGATGCTCGTCCTCCATTCTAAAAGAGATGTCTTTTATCGTAGGTTTTAAAATTGCCCCCTGGTTCCATCCAAAGCAGGCGATTATAATAACGGTCGTGTACATTGGCGATAAAACTTCCAAGGATTAGAGCTCCGGTCTGATCCGCCATCTGCTTCATCCACTTGAAGGTGCGCATATTCATCATTTCTCCTAGTTTTTTCGCGTTCATCGAAAAACCAGTGGTGAACATTTCAGGCAGTACGATCACATCTGTCTGGCCAATTTTCCAGATTTTCTCCTCAAACATGGCCAGATTGGCTCCAATGTCCTCCCAGTGGAGATCTGACTGGATAATGGTGATCTTGAGGTCCTGCATAAGCCTGCAAAGAAAACACTCAGGCGATAAAATCCCTAAATCAATTTTATTCTTTTTACGAAAGGATTTCTTGCTGCTCTATTTCAGCTCGTTAAGCTTTACCAGCTTCAGATTTGCTGAATCTTCGACCAGATCCTGAAGAATTTTGGCATGACCTGCCCCATATATAATCAGCACCCTGTCCTGGGGTTTCAAATCCAGCAACTGAAGATTCCGATAGATTCGCAAATTCCTTTTATACCAGTCAGCGGTCAGGTCGGCACCTACATAATTATCATCTTTTCCGATAGCCGCCATTTCCAGATACAGACTGTGAGAAAAATCATTGTATGAATCGGTGTTGATATGCTGATAGAATTGTGTAATCGTTGATTCTCTCAGTTTTTTATCCCCTTCCTTAATGAAGTCAGGGATTTTAGCTAACAAGTTCAGGAATCGGGTAGCCTGATAGTGTTGCGCAGCTTTCACCACAGTGTCCATGTCGAAAGGCGCTGAAGCATCGATAGCATACACTTCTTTTAGATTCATCTTCTTTGCAAGCCGAAAACCCACCTGGTCGATCTCATTTTTTCGTAATGCTTCCTTTCCTAATAGATAAGCCTGATAGCGGTCATTCAGCTTTTGCTGATTTTCAAGTTTTGCTTCCAGGCAAATTTTTGTAGGCTTAAACTGAGTGAGCAGGTTCACAAACTCCTCCACTTCTTTCTGACGCTTTGGTGAAGTTACATCATCGGCTTCCATATTAAATGCGTCCTGGCCAGGGTTGCCCATATGATATGTACCAAGCACCAGCACTTTGGATTTATCCTGAGCCTGAGCAGCAATAAATAGTAAAATAAAGAAGACTACAACAATGGATTTTTTCATCTGTGAATTTTGTGCTTTGACAGGAAACCTGCTTGCTCGGTTACATTACTTCTAAGAAATAGTTTGAAGCAGAGGATCAGATTCCTTTGAGCACAGCGGCTGCTTTTTCGATTGTCTCTTCTTTTTTAGCAAAGCAAAAACGCAGCAGATGGTTATCCGTTTTGTCATTATAGAAAACGGAAACAGGAATGGAGGCCAGCTTATGTTCTTTCGTCATCCATTCTGCCATTTCAGCATCTGATTTTTTAGAAATGCTTTTGTAAGACAACAGTTGAAAATAACTTCCATGACATGGAAGTACTTCAAAGGATGAACCCTTAATCTGATTAAGAAAGAAGTCGCGCTTACGCTGATAGAAATTTCCTAATGTCAAATAATGTTCAGGTTCTGTCATGTATTCTGCCAACGCCAATTGCACGGGCGTATTTACACTGAACGTGATAAACTGATGTGCCTTACGGATTTCTTTAGTGATCGCCTCGGAAGCCACTGCATATCCAATCTTCCATCCCGTGGCGTGAAATGTTTTCCCGAATGAAAATACCGCAATGCTATTCTCGCGAAGACCAGGAAATTTCAGAACGCTCTGATGTTTGATTCCGTCAAAGATGATCCGTTCATAGACTTCATCACTTAAAACGATGAGGTTATTCTTCAACACAATTTCTTCGAGCGTTTTCAAATCAGTTTCACTTAACACCGCTCCCGTTGGGTTGTGCGGTGTGTTGATCACAATCATCTTTGTGCGCGAATTGATTTTTGAATTTACTTCATCCCACGGAATGGAAAAATCAGAAGCATTCAAATTGATGTGAACCGGAATTCCTCCGTTCAATCGTATGGAAGGATCATAGGAATCATAGGCCGGATCGAATAAGATCACTTCATCATCCTTCCGGACCAAAGCAGCAATAGTGGAGAACAATGCTTCTGTTCCTCCTGCCGTTATTGTTACTTCCGTTTCCGGATTCGTTGGTCGTTGATAGCTCTTTTCAACTACTTCTGAAATTATTTTCCGCAAAGCAGGAGTGCCTGGCATGGGGGCGTATTGATTGTTGCCTGCTTTTAGATTAGCATAGATCAATTCAATAATTTTTTCAGAAACCGGAAAATCAGGAAAGCCCTGAGATAAATTAATTGCCCCGTGATCCAGCGCCATTTTTGACATGACTGTAAAAATGGAAGTACCCACTTCTGGAAGACGTGAAGGAACATTCATTTGATTCTGAATCAGTGAACGACAAAGAGAATTATTTCTTTAGCGGAGCCAGAATGCGATACTCGGTATCTACATCTCCTTTGCTAATGTTACTCAGCTTGCCTTTTAGCATTCGTTTTTTCAATGGTGATAAGTAGTCAATGAAGAGTTTACCTTCAATGTGATCGTACTCGTGCTGAATGATGCGGGCTTTCATGCCATCATACTCTTCTTCTTTCAGATTCCAGTCTTCATCATAATAACGAATCTTCAGATTTTCGGGACGTGATACATTTTCGCGGATATTAGGAATACTTAAACATCCTTCTTCAAACTCCCACTCTTCGCCTGTCTCCTCCAATATAATTGGGTTGATGAATGCTTTTTTGAAATCCCTCAGATCCTGATCATGGTCTTCATCGTCAAGAGACGTAGCGTCCACAATAAAAAGACGAATACCCTTTCCAATCTGGGGTGCAGCCAAGCCAATTCCATTTGCTGCACTCATTGTTTCAAACATATCCTGCACCAGCTGTTTCACATCGGTGCCTTTTTCTATGTCCTGTCCGCGCTTGCGCAACACAGGATCTCCATACATAACAATCGGGTAAACCATCTCTTGAAATTGAAATGCAAAGGTAGAAAGTTTTGGATTTTACCTACGCTATTTTGACTGCATGTACGTCTGCAAAATGAGCGTAGCGCTGATTTTATCCGCATTTCCCTTCACCTGGCGATCTTTCTTTTTCATTCCTCCGGAGATCATCGTTTGCTGTGCAATGCTGCTGGTGAATCGCTCGTCCACCAACGCAAGGGATTTATCTGGGAATGTTTTGCGCAGTGCATCGGCCAGTTTGTTAACATGTGGGGTCATTTCTGTATCCTGATTGTTCAATTGCTTAGGCAAACCAAGAACCAGTTCGTCTACCTGTTCTTTCTGAAAATAATCTCTCAGATAACCCATAAGTTTAGGACTTTCAATCACATCTAAAGCTGTAGCGATAATGCGCATCGGATCGGATACCGCAATACCCGTTCTTTTTAATCCGTAATCAATGGCCGGGAGTATCCTGCAACCTGATTAATCATGAGTATTAGACGAGGCAAAAACTCAGATGCCGTTTGATGCCATCCAGCTATTACGTTGACAGTCTCACCACTTCCGTTTCATCATGCAAGAGGCTTCAATGACAGAAGAAGCAAATGAAGATTTGCGCTTGAAGGAATATGATATTGTGAGTGATTCTGGCGGCGCTCCGGGAGCAGCGGGGTTACGCCTGTGGCGATAAAATAAAAGGCAAATGGTACTATCATCGCGGGTGTCGGACTATATCCGATGGTCGAAATATCTCCGAAGTCTAAAGGTGCTCGAGGTAGGCCAGAGGTTACATCTGTGTGTCGTAAAGAAAGCCGGTTCAGTTTGTTTTCATTGCGTGCGATTACATTGTGTCTTCGCAGATGCTCTTATATGCGATGATGAAATGGTTTTCGGTGCCGTTTTCACAAACCATTCTTTATGAAGAATTTATGAAAGTAATGGAGAAGTTTAAAGGGGGAAAGAAGCTGGTCCTTTGATTCCAGGTTAAATCCTGGCGATACATGAATCAGCTCATTGATCTGCGATTATTCTGCCAGGCTTGCGGCCTGTTTCACTGTCGAAAAGATACCTGAAGCTACTCGACAAGGGAGACTTTCGTGGTGATTTAATTGCGTTAGTGAATGAAGGAAAGTGCTTCTGCATCAGAAATTGTATTCATGCGTTTACATTATGATCGTGCACTGGTGGTTGGTCGCAGGTCTTCGGTTGGTAATCTCGTTTGACTTGGGGTTATACGGTTCCGAATTCAAGATTAACATCTTCATCGCTATATCAGCAGGAATGCTGATAGTGCCTATACCGATGAAGAGGAATATTCCAGAGACATCATCAAACGTTATAGCATGGCGAATTTTTATATTGATTATGCGAGTTTAGCTCAATTACACTGAATGGCAGAACAGTCTACGGGGTGGAGGTATCATGCCTGATTATCTTGTTCATTTGACACCACGGTTAGTCGTTACTCAATGAATTTGAAGAATTGTTAAATTCCCATTGCTGAGTTTGCCTATCATACACATCATTAGTAACCAAGAAGGGATAGCAGACTATTATAGAAATTTCCAGGTTACCGATCAGCTACTTGATCAGCTAGTCGCGACCGGTAAAAGAAATAAAGTAGAACCCGACTACAAGGATCTCGGCAAGAACAAAAAGGCATTTCAAATTCATGTAAAGGCACAAATTGCAAGGAGAATATGGGGCAATGACGGCTTCTATCCGATCTTCAACGAAACAAATGAGGTGCTTCAACAGGCTGTGAAGTTATTCGATCGCGTGCCGGATTTGAGCAGAAGAAAGATGTAGCCCAACGTCTCAGAGCGTTTCTCCCTTTTCAACCACTTGTTTTAATTATTAAAACACCCTAAAGCAAGGGAGGAGTGATTTGTTTTTATTTTATTTTTGCCGACCCAAAAATCAAATATACTAATGAAATCATTTCTATTTGGCTCAATCTTTATTTCGTTTTGTCTCAATGCGCTCGCGCAAAGTCATTTTACGGAGGGTTACATTGTACCCAACCAGGGAGACACACTGAGAGGTTATATCTTTGACAATAAAAACAACTGGAAAGTACAATCTATTCAATTTAAACGGTCGCTATCAGATAACTCAACCGATTACCCGCTATCTTCTTTTAAAGCGATTTACCTCAAAGAGTATGATGAATATTATTTCTCATTAACTCTTGAAGTAACAAGAAACCCATCGCCATGAACGAACTGGAGAACTCAGCTGCCAGAAAGATGGTTATTGAAACCATACTTGCAAGACTGGTATCCGGAGGAAAGATTAATCTCTATTATTATAGAGATGAGAATGACAAAAAGCATTTCTTCGTTAACAAGCAAGGACAGGCGCAGGAGCTCGCGTATATTGAGTATTTACCGGGGAAAAGGATATAGTGGAGCTACCTTTCTGCAACAATAAAAATATTACAAGCGATTGTGAGTGGAGAGTCGTTATCAGAACACCGTCATATGATGAAAGGTCGCTTAAAACCTTGTAGATAAGTATAACAAGTGCTTTCGGAAAAAGCTTATGTCAAGCGTAAGGAAAAGCAAAACTATCAGGCGGAGTCATGTTGGGAGGCACGTTCTCTACCTTTAAATATGATGGAACAGACTATACAACAAGTGCTTTTGGTTCTGGAGGAGCTTCTACAGCGAAATTCAATACTGCAATAACTGGCTTAGGTGGCATCTATCTCCGAGTGTATCGGCTAAAAAATCGAATCCTTTTTCGGTTGCATTTCAGTCACTCTATCAGCAATCCGGATCATATTCTGGTGATTCAGAAGAGAACATTCTCTACCTATAGAAAGTACAATATAAAATTCCTTATCTCTCCACAGGCTTTAGTTTCAAATATTTTGTCCTGAAGAAGACGCTTTACCTCAAAGCCGGACTCCCGGCTATGACAGAATATTAAGCTACGAACAATCAAGCAAGCAGCATCAATGTCAACACAAATAGTATGCTCAAAAAAATTAGGAATTTAAAAGGCAGGCTGGTTTAAATTTCCACTTCGGAGCAGGAGCAACAATAGGTAGCGAAAGGCTTTTTGCAGGCTTGCCCTATCAGCAGGACAACTTTTTATGAGGCAAATGGAACAATTATGGAGCAAACGTACTGCTGGGTTGTAGGAGTATTTTAGGATTATTTCCTTCGCTTTTTTCCAGCTCTTTTATCCTGCTCACTCATCGGGCTCTAATACGTTGTTTTTGATACGGAGTACTCTGCCGATTTTCAGAGTACCGTGAATTTCTCGATGTGCAGTGCTTATTTGGATCGACCTTAGCTGGCTTTTCATAACCTTAATCTAAAATCGTTATACACACAGTTGGTAGTGTGCAGACAATAAAAAAGAACCAGCCCATTAGAGCTGGTTCTTTTTCTATCCTTAATTATGACTTATTAGTCTTGCAGTAATTATGGCTGCACTTTAACTGCAATACGGATAAATCCATCTGATCCGTTTGTGCCATTTACTACTTCCAATACTTTAATCAAACCTTTCTTACCATAGTTATCAACAAACTCAACCACACTGTTGGCAGTCAATTCAGTAACCACAATGTTGTATCCGTTTTATCTACTGCTACAAAGCTCAAGTCACCTGATTTTGCAATCACGTAATTCAGTAGTTGATTTTGTAGATTTTTGAAATAGGTTTCTTCGTTCATCGTTTGTTGTTCCCGCTTTGTTGAGAATATCGATCATGGTAGGATAATTGTAAGGCACGAAGGATTGCTTTTGCGGTAGTTGCTGTTGAATACAGAGGTATCCGATATCCAAAGAGACACATATTCAATACCTAGTAGTTATAGTTTTACCATCCAATAGCGATACAAATGTTTTGAAGAACCGTCGCTTCAAAGGAGCGATCAGTTTTACATCTGCATGATTTTACTGCTGCTGTTCCTGCATCAGGGTTAGTTGCAGTACCGTATTTAAAGTGATCGTACCAGCACCTAATGTAGCCTTGAGTTACATCTCTGAAATCACCATTGCAAATGGTTGTCCGTTTATGCTTCTGATTTGGTTCCAACTCCTGACGGTACTGGTAAATCAAATTGAAATTCAAAATCCTTTGCGTTCTTCTTTGAAAGGTCGATCGCACCATCAGCCCTTTAAATCACCTTTCACTGTTGGTTTGTACAGTGTTTCACCAGCCCCTTTATGTTTTTGAGTGATGTACAATCTGGCCATGTCTTTTGTAGTTGACGTGAAAGACATAGCATCGATTGTTGGCACGGTATTCAACGTCTACGGTAACGTCTACGTTTGGAGTAGCGTTCGCATCGGTTACTGTTTAATACCACCATCAAAATCTACGTTAGGGTCCGGTTGCAACGATCTCATCGTTGATATCATATTACTCCAACAAGCGTGACCGCGCAGCAAAAATAAGCCTATACCGTACTTTCCTAGTTTTCTCATAGTTGTTTTATTTATTTGATTTTAAAGGTTTTAAATTTTGAATCAAAAATCATACCCGCAAACGCACCGTAAAATATTTCACCACCAGGCTGCAGCCAAAGTACCAAAGTATGATCAATTGTCTTCATAAATCAGAAATGTTTCAGCATTGACTTCAGTTTCTATAAAAGTTAAGATTTTTTAATAACTTTATATCTTCTTGGATGAAGCGATTAAATAATCATTAAAAATCTAAATCGATTGCTATGTTTTATCATCGTCTGGGTCAGATTCCACCTAAGCGCCATACCCAATTTCGTCGCCGATAAATTTCTGTAAAGAAGAGTTAGTGAAGCTCTGAAGGGTTTTCAGAGATCTATTCTAACCTCTATCATATCAATGCCCCAACACGGATCAAAGAGATAAAATCTCCCGTAGTTACGGGCCTCAGGTGGTGAAGGATTATGATCTTCGCCAAACGCACCTCATCACTAAAGTAACCTGCGGGTGCTGATTATCTCGAAGCCCGAAAAGTTTTATTAAAGAATAACGATTGCGCTATTTCTATTTTGTTCGCCTACACAACGAAAAATGGACTATTTCTATAAGAATGCAGAAGGCGATGAAGTTCTATTTGTACATGACGGAAACGGAACATTAATATCTCCTTTTGGAAAACTGCCCATTAAAAAGGGGTGTGTGGTCATCCCGCGAACTGTCATACATAAACTGAATTTGATGAAGGACCTCTCCGACTCCTTATTATAGAGTCTGCCTCTCCTATCGAAACCGTGAAACGATATCATAATCAACTAGGTCAGCTGGAAGAAACGTTACTACAACCAGAGCCGGACACATTCATCCTCCTCAGGAATTAATCACGGACACAACTAAAGGCGATTTTTGATCAAGATCAAAAAGCAGGGCTATCTTCATCAATACGTCTATGATTTCAGTCACTGGTTTGGTAGGTTGGGATGGATTTCTTTGGCCATATACTTTCTCTATCCATGATTTTTGAGCCCGTAACAGGTCGCATTCATTTGCCTCCGCCTGCACATCAAACCTTTCGGGCACGAAACTTTAGCAATCTGCTCATTTGTACCGCGCTTGTTTGACTATCACCCACTTGCAATCCCTGCGCCATACAATCATAGTAATATCGATAGTGATGAAGTGCTGTATTATGCTGAAGGAAACTTCATGAGCAGAAGGGGATTGAACGAGGATCTTTTACACTCATCCAGGATTACCTCACAGGCCGCATCCAGGCACCGTTGAGAAAAGTATCAGGCAAAAAAACACACGAGCTGGCTGTGATGATCGATGCCTGTCACTACATCTGACAACCGATTCACTTGAATTTCTGGATGAGAAATATCCGATGAGCTGGACCGATAATCCTTCCGGATCGTTTAACGAAATCAATACACCTTAATTGTCCATACAAATTTCATGAGTACTTTTTCAATGCCTGTTTCTATCCGCTGGGCGGATATTGATGCTAATCATACATGCGTCATTCCATTTATTATGATTTTGGTGCAACCGCACGTGTAAAACTATTGAGCGAACGGGGGCTGACCACCAAGAAGTTTGAAGAGTTTCACATGGGACCCATTCTTTTTCAGAGAAGAGGCCATATTCAGAAGAAATTCTATTGGAAGACCCAAATCACTATTACTGTGAGTTATACAAAGCCACAGAAGATTACAGCCGCTGGAGCTTTGTATAACTCTGTGTGATTTGAATACAAATAGAGCCTTCTCTGAAAAGAATGGGTCTATAATGGCTTTCAAACAAATTGGTCAGCTAATTCTTTCAATGGTCCTGCGGCCATTTACAAATCATGGCATAAACAGGGTATTTGTAACGTGCTACTTATCAAACAGGCATTGAAAAGTATATGGTAGCATGAACTATTAAGGTGTATTATTTCGTTAAACGATCGGAAGAGGATTATCGGTCAACTCATCGAATTCTTCTCGAAATTCAAGTAGTCGATTTGTCAGGCAATTGAATTGAAAGTATCGTCATCACAGCTCGTATGTTTCTTTTGCTCCGATACTTTTTTGCCAGCAGTACCCTAGGTCACGGCCTAAAAATCCCGAATAAGTCAAGATCCTCGTTCAATCCCCTTTCTGCTCATGAAGTTTCCTTCAGCATATCCCTGTACTTCATCACTGTCGATATGCAACAGCCAAATATCAGAAGAGATTGCAAGTAGGCAATGAATCAGAGCAAGCATATTTTGGAAATGAGCGAATTACAGAGTTTCATTACCTGAAGGTTTGATAACCGTGTAGATAATAATTAAATACCCCGAAGTAATATGGACAATAGAGAAATTATATGGCAAAGTACATCCCAACTGCAAATCCAGTGAACTGAAATCATAGACATGACGATGAAGACTTAACTGCTTTGTCTTGATCAAAATCGCCTTGAACTATGTCCATGATTATTCACGAGGAGGATAGTGTCCGCTCGCAGTAAGGTGAACACTCTAGCCTGATGGTGTCCCGCATTCTAATTTCACGAACTCATAGGAAGACGAACTCTGTAAGGAGTCGGAGAGATCCTTCATCAAATTCCAGTTTGCTAATATGACAGTTCGCAGATGGTAATCTCCTTTTTTTTAATGGGCAGTTTTCTAGAGGAGATATTAATATTCCGTTTCCGTCTTAATACAAATAGAACTTCATCGCCTTCTGCATTCTTGCTAGAAATAGTCCATTTTTATGTTTACCCGATAATGATACAGATATTCATTGCGTCAACGTAATCCTTCACCACTAATTGCAACTGCAAGTTGTTCTCCTCTTTGATCCATGTTAGGCTCTATGATAGGAGTTAGAATAGATTCCTGAAACCCTTCAAGGCTTACTAATTCCTCTTTATATAAGCTCCCATCGAGACCCGTAAGTAGTATGGCATCTGCAAGTGGAATCAACGAGACGAGAAATGATAAAACATGGCAATCGGTACAATTTTAATGATTGGCCCCAATCCGCTCACAATCAGAGATAAAAGTGATGAAAAAAATCTTAACTCTAAACAAATGGCAGTCAATACGAAACATTTTCACCCTCGATTTATGGGGTGACAATTGATCGTACTTTGGCATTAATACATACAACAGAAAATATTTGGCGAACATATTTTTATTCAAAATTTAAACCTTTAAAATCAAATAAATAAAACAATATGAAAACAGGAAAATTTACAGTATAAGAACTTATTTCTTGCTGCGGTATTAGTAAACTGTGGTAATGAGATCCTTGAAAACCGACCCCAACGCAGATTTTGATACGGTATGCTTGTGGCAAATGCGAACGCTACTCAAACATAGACATTACCGTAGATGCGAATACTACAACACAGTACAAAATCTACAGCTGCGAAGACAATTGGTATACATGCCACTCAGAGCAGAAATTGGCACAATTAACACTGTAAACCAACGAAAGTGTTGATTTAGAAGACGATGAGCCAACGTCGACCTCAAGAGAACGCAGAAAATTTTGAATTTCAATTTATTTACCGAAACGCAGAATCAGGAGTGGGAACCAGAACTGTAGTTTTAGTTCTGAACCAACTACTGGTAATGTTGACACAAGAGATGCTCAGCCTTTAATGGCCTGTCCTTTAGAAATATGGTACTGCAACTAACTGATGCAGGAAGTATACTTGTAACAAATCATATGCAGATAAACTTGTCCTGCTCCTTTAACTGGCAATTTCTTCAAAACATTTAATATCATATTGAAATGGTAAAATAACTGACTCTATCAGATACCTGTATTCGGCAACAGCCACCGCAAGCAACTCTGCTCTGCAATATCCTACCATTGCGATCGATATTCCTACAAAGCGGAAACAACAAACAAATAGTAGACAAAACCTATTTCAAAAAATCACAAAATCAACTACTGAAACTGATACGGTAAAACTGTAACGATATAAAACGGATACTAACATTAAATGAACCTACTGATGACATAACGTTGAAACATTGATATATAGTAAGAAAAGTTTGATAACATTGATAAATAAACAGATCAGATGGACTATCCGTATTGCAATTAGATGCAGCCATAATTAATAAAGACTAATAGAATCATAATTAAGTCAGAAAGACCAGCTCTAATGAAACTGGACTAACATTGTCTGCACATCACTTCAACTGTAGTATTTTAGATGGAATTTATGAAAAGCCAGCTAAAGATCGATCTAAATAAGCACTACTACATCGAAAATTCACGGCCTCTGAAAACGACAAATACCTCAATGTCAAAATGAAGCAGGATAGAGGATTTAAAAGTATTGGCAATTACGTTTAGCAGAGATTCCATTGCTCTACAAAAATTGTATCTATGACGAAGCTCTGCAAGCCTGCTGCCTATTCTCCTGCTGTCGCCACTTTAACGAATTCCTGGGAGAACGATGACTGTATTTATTATTTATTATTCGTAATGTCATGGCCGGGTTGAAAATGCCATTCTTCTTACCGAATAAACTATTTGAGCTTAAAGCCTGTGGAAGATAAATGAGCCGCATATTGTACTTTTCTATAGGTAAGAGAATATTTATGAATCACCGAAATATGTAACCATTCATTTTAATATAATTTGAACAAGATGCCACCTGCTCAAATAGCAATTTCGCTGCTCAAACAAAAACGCGATACATAGTCTATTCCATCATATTTAAAGTACCTCTACCTTTCCTTGGCAAGCGCTTACTATATATATCTACAATAGTTACAAGCGGCCATCATATGACAGTGTTCTGACTTCATCTGTAATATTACAATGTTTCTATGTAAATAGCTCCTAGTAAATAATGCATGCGCGAATATCTTGCTATTGAAAATGCTTTATCATTCATCTCTATAATAATAGAGATTAATCTCCTCGGATAATCTGCAAGTATAATTTCAATAATACATCTTTCTGGCAACTAGTTCTTCAATTCGTTCATGAAACGATGGTCTGTCTACGCCTCAAGTTAATGAAATAATATTCATCATACTCTTTGAAGTAAATCCATAAGAAGATATCAATTGGTCCATCTGATAGCGACCGTTTAAAGTGGATAGGTACTTTCAGTTGTTTTGTCAAGTTCAATTAATAGTTGGAGTACAATCATGGCCACTCGTAAAGTGACTTTGCGCGAGCGCATTGAACAAGGCAAGAATAAGATTGAGTAAATAGAAATGATTTCATTAGTATTTGATTTTGGAGTCAATAAAATAAAATAAAAACCACTCCCTTTTAGAATGTTTTAATAATTAAAACAAGTGGTGAAAAGGCGAACGTTATCTTTCTTCATGCTCAAAATCCAGCACTGCGATCAGCTCTTCACGGCTATTAACGCCTCATTGTTTCGTGGAGCTGGTCGGCACCGTCGTCTTTATATTCTCCTTGCAGTGCCTTACTGAAGTACCTTTTTGTTCTTGCCGAGATCCCTTGTAATCGAGTTCTACTTCTTCTTTTACCACGTCGCGTGCTGTTGGCAATGATCGGCAACACCTGGAGAATTTCTATAGTAGTCGCTATCCCTTCTTGGTTACTAATGATGTGTATGATAGGCAAACTCAGCAATGGGAATTTAACAATTCTAAAGTTCATTGAGGTAACGACTATTTAAGGTGGTGTCCAGAGGAACAAAATAATCGGGCATGATGCCTCCACCCCCGTAGACTGTTCTGCCATTCAGTGTAAGAAATTTTAGTGAGTCACTAAACTTCACACTGTCAGCTGTAAAGAATTCGCCATGCTTATAACGTTTGATGATGTCTCTGGAATATTCCTCTTCATCGGTATAAGGTTTTTGAATCGAGCGTCCGCTTGGCGTATAGTAGCGTGAAATGGTTAATCTTAATTCGGAACCGTCTTCCAGGTCAAACGGAGATTGCACCAACCCTTTTCCGAAAGACCTGCGACCAACCACCAGTGCACGATCATTATCCTGTAACGCACCAGATACAATTTCTGATGCAGAAGCACTTCCTTCATTCACTAGCACAATTAAATCTCCCTGCTGAAAGTCTCCCTTGTCAGTAGATAATGCTTCAGAATTATAGCGGGTATCTTTTCCTTTGGTGAAAACAATTTTTTCGCCCTTTGGCAGAAATTCATCCGCAAGGTCAATGGCCTGATTCATGTATCCGCCAGGATTACCTTGCAGATCAAGGACCAGCTTCTTCATGCCTTTCCCCTTAAGTTTCTCCATTGCTTTCATAAATTCTTCATAAGTGGTTTGTGAAAAACGACTCACTTTGATGTAACCGATTTCATCATCAACCATATAAGAAGCATCTACTGAGAACTGTGGAATCTTGTCACGCACAATAGTAAACTGAACCGGCTCTTTTACATTTTTACGGGCAACCTCTATTTTCACCTCCGAGCCTTTAGGTCCTTTCAGGTGTTTCATTACATCGGGATTACTTAGTCCGACACCCGCGATGGTAGTACCATTTACCTTTACAATTTTATCTCCTGGGCGTAACCCCACTGCTTCAGATGGGCCACCGCTCAGGGCACTCACTACAACCAGCGTATCGTGGAAGATGTTGAACTCTATTCCTATTCCTTCAAAGTTTCCCCGCAAATCTTCATTTGCTTCTTCTCTGTCATTGGCCGTGATGTAAGCAGAGTGAGGATCAAGTTTTGTCAACATGTGCTGGATGGCGTCATCAACCAACATCTGAGTTTTTGCCTCGTCTACATACTCATGATTAATCAGGTTCAGAACCTCCCGAAACTTCTGAACGTCACCGTTAATCTCTCCGGAGCTCTTTCGGCCATTGAGGTTTGCTCCAATAAGCACACCGGCTGCCAGCCCTATGCAAAGAACCAGGGGAAGACGGATCTGGTAATTGGAATTTTTAACGGGTTCTTCTGTTTCGCTCATGCCTCGCAACTTGATTAAAAATATTATAACGGGCCTCCAAAATAATGGTTAACCCTGATTTATCGTTGAAAGTTTACGAAAATCGCTTGTTAAGAGATTGGACCTGATTTTATTCACCTTTTTCGGGGTGGGAAAAATTGAGGCCGGAGGCCGGAGGGATGTAAGGGTTTAGTATATTTACTAATTCAGAAAAACTACAATGTTGCGGAATAAGAGGATCGGTGATTTGGTAGAGCAGGATAATGTCAGGGCATATGTTCTGTATTATTTTGGTATCAAATTCTACGAGTATCCGGAGTATACGCTGGAACAGGTTTGCAAAGAAAGGGGATTGAAGATCGAGCAGGTAGTGCGTGAGTTGGAATCGCCAAAAGAAAACTTTCAGGAAAAGGAGCTGCCACTCATTTCTTACCCGGTTGATTTAATCATTGAGTATCTGAAGCATGCTCATTTTCTCTTTGTAAAACACAAACTTCCTTATATCAGCCGCCTGGTTGAGAGTTTTAAAGCTGATCATCCGGAATATGAACTGGTGGCAAAGGATCTGAAAATGATCTTTCCTCTTTTTATCGAAGATTTTATCCATCACATCTATGAAGAGGAGGACACTCTTTTCAAGTACATCAAAGCGCTGGAGAGAGCTGCACAGGGAAAATATCATTCGTCAAGGCTTTATTATATGATGGAGCAAAACTCACTTCAGCGTTTTTCCATAGAACACGAGGAGCATGACGATGAGATGGAAGGAATTCGCAGGATCACGAAAGATTATTATCTCACACCAGATGCTCCGCTGCACGTGAAGGTGATTTACTCGGAACTCACAGCTTTTGAGAAAAGCCTGCAGACTCATGCCCGAATTGAAAATGAAATTCTTTTTCCTAAAGCAATGAACCTGGAAAGCCAGGTGAAGAAATCTTTTTCGGAAAAAGTAAAATTTAATTAGATAGAAGAGGACATCATCGGCTATCAGGCCTGCCTTTTTGAAGACAGGTTTATCGAAGTGTTGGCCTGAGTTTATCAAGGGCTATTCCTTCCACAGTAGTGTCATTTGATAGCTCTCCTGGTACTTTCCGGAACAGGTAGTGGTACCAGCAATCCCGCCAGTATAGCAAATCTGAGTTCCGCAATTGTCGTAGATGTAGGTGTAAAAATCAGCGCATTGTGTGCAGGGATTAATGAAAATTGCCTTACCCCATGAAAACGTGAGTAAATGAATCTCGGCACCACCGAAGTCGTCTTTCTGCAGCTCTGCTTTTTTGGTGTCGAGCCACTGTGGAAAGCTGGATTCAGTGACCTGTACCTGACAATTAGAGTCGTCAATTTTATTAGTGTCATTATTGTCGCACGCAATAAGG
>JBGATZ010000065.1:0-14650 GCA_044228905.1 Cyclobacteriaceae bacterium
AAACCCGGCCCATATTCATATTGCCACATTAATCGCAGCACCCGAAGGCATCAGTTTTGTTCAAAAAGAATTAAAGAACAATTGTACCTTATGGACGTTTGCTGTAGATACGAAGCTCAACGAACAGTTTTATATTGTGCCCGGTTTGGGCGATGCAGGAGATTTAAGCTTTGGAGAGAAATTATAATCAGGATTAATTGGTAGATCGAATTAGGTTATGTGGGAAGAAATCCTGAAAGTAATTACTCAAATTGTTCTTCCCAGTGGATTGAAGTTTTTCATCGGGCCAATCTCCGGGTATCTCCTGGGTTATAACATCGTGACGCGACTGGTAGGAACTGTGGCTGGTATGATGACCAGTGTCGTAGCATTCACTTTCTTTGGTGATTGGCTGAAGAAAAAACTAGAGAATAGATTTTCAAAAAAGAAGCGTAAGAGGTTTACTAAATCAAACCGAAGAACTGTAACTATCTGGAAAAAATTTGGAATCGCAGGAGTAGCATTTCTTACCCCTATTCTTTTCACCCCAATTCCGGGAACATTACTGGCGGTACGATTCGGAGCACCTCGTGAAAAGATATTATTTTATATGTTGCTAAGCGCTATTTTCTGGAGCATCGTCATCAATGGACTAATCTACTATTTCGGTACAAGCATTTTTCCGGATTTCGTTCTACCGGAAAATGCCCTTCCAAAAAGTTCCTGAAAAGGAAACTACTTTACTTCTTCATCAGGCAGAACTTCAATATCTCTGATCAATACCTTCTTGGAAATACGCTGACCAGTGGTGGTAGCTGCCAGCCCACCTAATGCGGTTTCTTTATAACGCGTTTCCATACTCGATCCAATCTCACCCATGGCTTCAATTACTTCGTCCACGGGAATGACACTGCTTACATCTGCTAATCCGATTTGTGCTGAGCTATTGGCGATAGCTGCCGCACTTGCATTGCGAACGACACAAGGTACTTCTACTAATCCGGCAACAGGATCGCAAACTAATCCAAGCATGCATTGAATAGTGATCGCAACAGCATTGAAGATCTGATCGGTATTGCCGCCAAGGCAATAGACAATCGCACCTGATGCCATTGCCGCAGCGGTACCTGTTTCGGCCTGACATCCACCTACAGCACCAGCAATGGAAGCTTTTTGCTCAATGATCAGGGCAATGCCCGCAGCGAGCAACATTGCCTCCAGAATTTTTTTATCAGGAACCTCATGAATCTCTTGTAACGTGTAGAGCACACCAGGCATGATGCCGCTTGCGCCAGCGGTAGGGGCTGCTACAATTCTACCCATACAAGAATTGACTTCCTTTGCTGCCAACGCACGCGAGATCAGATTCTGAAATTCTTTGGATAGAACAGGAGTGGAATAACGGAATACTTTTTTTGCTCCGTTGTTAATCATCCCCGAACGCGAAGTCATGTCTTCCTCCAGGCCAGTACGCACCGCATCTTTCATTACTTCCCAGGCACGGCTTAGTCCTTCCCAGATTTCAGTTTCCGTTCTCCCTTTTTGTTCCCTTTCGTACTCCAAAACCACATCAATCAGTGTGCTTTTCGTATCCTGAGAATATTTTTTCCACCCATCGAAAGAATCAAGCAAGAAGGCCATAATGCGAATATTTAACTCTAAAATTTAAAATTACTGATTTTGATATGATTGTATCACATCACCCCAGATGGTGTAATCTTTCTTTTGCCCATGTAAAAACAGTGCCGTTTGATTGCAAAACCATTTATATTTCAAGATGCGAAGAAAGCCTGGTCCGGCTGTTCGCAAAACCTAAACTCAATGTGAAGATGAAACAAATAGTGGGGACTGTTTTGTTCGCGGTTTTATGTCTAACTGCAACAGCGCAAAATAATTTTTGGCAGGTATTGGCAGAAGTTGGCTTTCAGAGTAAAAAGGACAAGGAAGGACATATTGTAGAAACGCCAGTATTCAGCAAAACACTCAAAAGCTGGAATGGAAAAAAAATAAAACTTCGTGGTTATGTTATCCCGGTAAACGAAATTGGAGATCAGGATAAATTCATGCTGTCATCATTGCCGTTTAATGTCTGCTATTTTTGTGGTGCAGCGGGGCCTGAAACAGTAATTGAAGTAGAGTCGGATGAAAAAATTCGTTTTTCCTCCAAAGCAATTTGGCTTGAGGGTACCTTATATCTGAACGAGAAAGATCCTGATCACCACATGTTTGTTTTGAAATCCGCGCGAAGTATTAATTCTCCGGCCAATACTACGACAGCAATGAGAGATCCCAGTCAAAGTGCGAGATAGGTTCTTCTGTCTTTTCTTACCTTACCCTAATGAATAAGTCTGTTATTTTTTCTTTTCTGCTTGTAGCCTGCTATGGTTATACACAAGCCCAGGACGAAACTGCTATTAAAACCATTTTTGATGAAGCATTAAGTCATGGCAAATCGTATGAAATGCTCGAGCACTTAACCAAGAAAGTCGGCCCTCGTCTCTCCGGATCGCCCGGTGCAGCTGCTGCAGTAGAATGGAGCAGACATGTAATGGAAGGTTATGGTTTTGATTCCGTGTGGCTGCAACCAGTAATGGTGCCACATTGGGTGCGTGGTCAGCAGGAAGTAGGACGCATCATCAATTCAAAAAAGATGGGGACTGTGTCTGTAAATATCTGCGCGCTGGGCGGATCAATTGGAACAGGACCATCTGGTTTATCGGGGCAAATGATTGAAGTGAAATCATTTGATGAACTGAAGCAGTTGGGGGAGAAACATGTGAAGGGGAAGATTGTATTTTTTAATCGACCGATGGATCCCACAAAGATCAATACATTCAATGCGTATGCTGGTGCAGTGGATCAACGTGGAGCAGGAGCATCGGAAGCTGCCAAGTATGGAGCAACCGGAGTGATTGTAAGATCAATGGGTTCCAACATTGAAGATTATCCTCATACGGGAGGAATGCGTTACGCTCCCAACATTGCACAGATTCCAGCCGTAGCAATCAGCACACGTCATGCGGAGTTGCTGAGTAAGCTTTTAAAAGAAGATAAAGATTTGCAATTCTATATGGAGACGCATTGTGAAATTTTACCTGATGCCCCTTCTTATAATGTGATTGGTGAAATTCGCGGAGGTGAATACAAAGATGAGATTATTGTGGTAAGTGGTCATTTGGATTCATGGGATCTCGCAGAAGGAGCGCATGATGATGGAGCGGGTTGCGTGCAATCCATTGAAGCACTTCGCATTTTTAAATTGATGGGATACAAAACTAAACGAACCATTCGTGCAGTGATGTATATGAATGAAGAGAATGGTTTGCGGGGAGGACTGAAGTATGCGGAGATGGCTGCAAAAAATAAAGAGAAGCACATTGCTGCTATTGAATCGGATCGTGGAGGATTTACACCACGTGGCTTCACCATGACAGCGGATGACGCAGTAAAAAAGAAAGTGCAAAGCTGGCAGCCACTATTCAAGCCATATGATGTTTGGGATTTTACACAAGAAGGTGGAGGAGCAGATATCGGTCCATTAGCCAGTCAGGGAGTGGCATTGTTTGGCTTTCTTCCGGATTCACAACGCTACTTCGATTATCATCACAACTCACAGGATACATTTGATAAAGTGAGCAAGCGCGAATTGGAATTGGGCGCAGGAGCAATGACTGCATTGATTTACTTAATAGATAAGTATGGATTGAAATAATCTTAACATACAAGCAATAAAAAACCCGACTATAAGCCGGGTTTTTTATTTTATGAATAAGATAAATCCTAAACTGTTGCACTTGCATATTCTTCAATCGGTAAGCAGCTGCAAACCAGATTGCGGTCTCCGTATGCATTGTCTACGCGACTTACACTTGGCCAGAACTTCGCTTCTTTCACAAAAGGAAGAGGATAAGCTGCCTTTTGACGGCTGTATGGTCTGGTCCATTCATCAGCAGTAATGACAGCCGCTGTGTGAGGAGCATGTTTCAATACGTTATTTTCTTTATCTGCTTTGCCTTCCTCCACTTCACGGATTTCATTTCTGATTTCGATCAGTGCATCGCAGAAGCGATCCAGTTCTTCTTTCGTTTCGCTTTCCGTTGGTTCGATCATCAACGTGCCAGCTACAGGGAAAGAAACGGTAGGAGCATGGAATCCATAATCCATCAAACGCTTCGCAATGTCCTCTACTTCAATACCTGCTTTCTTAAAGTCGCGGCAATCTACGATCATCTCGTGTGCACAACGACCTTTTGAACCGGTGTACAAAATTTTATAATGACCACTCAGTTTTTCCTTGATGTAGTTCGCATTCAGAATAGCCATGCGCGTAGCATTAGTCAATCCTTCTCCACCCATCATAGCAATGTAAGCATAAGAGATAGGAAGAATGCTGGCACTTCCCCATGGAGCAGCTGATACAGCGTGGATCGCTTTGTCACCACCAGTAGTTACAACAGCATGTCCGGGAAGGAATGGTTTCAATTTATCATTCACACAGATTGGTCCCATGCCAGGACCGCCACCACCGTGCGGGATACAGAATGTCTTGTGAAGATTCAGGTGACAAACATCGGCACCAATGTTGGCAGGAGAAGTTAATCCTACCTGTGCGTTCATGTTGGCACCATCCATGTAAACCAATCCACCATTTTTGTGAATCGTTTCGCAGATGTCAATAATAGACTCTTCAAATACTCCGTGAGTAGATGGATAGGTTACCATCAAGCAGGAAAGCTTGTCTTTGTATTGTTCTGCTTTTGCTTTCAGGTCGGCTACATCAATCTTTCCTTCTTCATCTGATTTCACGATGATGATATCCATACCCGCCATTGCTGCGCTGGCAGGGTTAGTGCCGTGAGCAGATGCAGGAATTAATGATATCGTTCTGTGTGCTTCGTTGCGTGCTTCATGATAGGCACGGATTACCAGCAATCCAGCATACTCACCTTGTGCACCGCTGTTTGGTTGTAATGAAACTCCTGTGAAGCCTGTAATTTCTTTTAGCCAATTTTCAAGATTGGTGATAATCTCTGCATAGCCTTGAGCTTGTTCCTTAGGAGCAAACGGGTGAATGTTTCCTAACTCAGGCCATGTTACCGGAATCATTTCCGCAGTGGCATTCAATTTCATTGTACATGATCCCAATGAAATCATGCTATGTACCATTGACAGATCTTTGTTCTCTAACTTCTTGATGTAACGCAGCATTTCATGTTCTGAATGATGCGCATTGAACACCGGATGAGTCATGAAAGCAGATTGACGAATTAAATTGGATGGCCAGCTTAATTCGACAGCTGCAGAAGATGACTTGGCTCCGAAAATTTCCAGAATTGTTTTCACCTCTTCTGAGGTAGTTGTTTCATCGAGTGAAATGCCTACATGGTTGTCATCGAAGTACCTGAAGTTGATTTCACGTTTCTCTGCTTCGGTCTTGATTTTATTTTTATCAGCAACAGCAACTTTCAAAGTGTCGAAATAATTTCCGTTCACTTGTTTGATGCCTGCTGCTTTCAACCCTGCTTCTACTTGTTTTGCCAGACCGTGAATCCGGCCAGCAATTTTTTTCAGACCTTCCGGTCCGTGATAAACCGAATACATTCCGGCCATTACCGAAAGCAATACCTGTGCAGTACAGATGTTGGAAGTTGCCTTCTCTCTGCGAATGTGTTGCTCACGTGTTTGCAAAGCCATCCGATATCCAGAGTTACCCGATGCATCAATCGATGCTCCGATAATCCGGCCAGGGATTTGTCTCTTGAAGTCATCTTTGGTAGCAAAGAACGCAGCGTGCGGTCCGCCATAGCCCATAGGTACACCAAACCGTTGTGAACATCCTACTACTACGTCAGCTCCCATTTCTCCTGGCGACTTCATTAATACTAAGCTCATCAAATCAGAAGCAACCACTACGAAGACATCTTTTTCGTGTGCGCTTTCGATGAACGAAGTATGATCTTTTATTGCGCCATTGTTATCAGGGTTTTGAATCAGTACCCCGAATAAATTGGAATCGGTGATATCCAATTTAGAAACATCGCCAACTACCAGTTCAACACCGATCGGAGTGCAGCGTGTTTTTAGTAAGTCAATAGTTTGAGGGAATGTATTGGCATCAACAAAAAACTTATTAGCGTTTTTCTTGCTTGCTTTGCGTGAAGCAAAGAACAAGTGAACGGCTTCAGCTGCAGCTGTTGCCTCATCCAGAAGCGAGGCATTCGCGATCTGCATTCCGGTAAGATCAATCACCATTGTTTGATAGTTGATCAGTGCTTCCAGGCGACCCTGGGCAATTTCTGCCTGATAAGGTGTGTAAGCAGTATACCAACCTGGATTCTCTAAAATGTTTCTGAGAATCACTCCGGGAGTGATGGTATTATAATATCCGGTTCCAATAAACGATTTATACACTTTGTTTTTTGAAGCGATCTTTTTGAAACTCTTCAAGAATTCAAACTCTGATTGAGCGGCAGGAAGTTGCAGTGCCTTTTTCAGGCGTATGCTTGAGGGGATGGTTTGGTCAATCAGTTCATCTACCGATTTGGCTTTGATGACCTTCAGCATTTCTTCAATCTGATGGGCATCAGGGCCAATGTGTCGCGATTCAAATTTTTCAGAGTAGTTTGGATCAATCTTCATAGACAACGAAAATCTTTTAGTGGTTTAAAGAAAATTTGCCCCGCATTGCTGAGGGGCAAAAGTGATGTTGAGAGCTTAAGCCCAGTCAACAAAAAATAAATTAAAAACGCTCAAACTGAGAGAAGAAAAAGTTGCCTTCAATTTCAGCATTTGCATCAGAATCAGATCCGTGGATTGCATTTGCATCGATAGACTTTGCGAAAAGTGCACGGATGGTGCCCGGTTCTGCCTTCTTAGGGTCAGTAGCTCCGATTAGTTTGCGGAAATCTTCTACGGCATTGTCTTTTTCCAAAATCATTGGAACGATCTCTCCGGATGACATATAAGCAGTAAGTTCTCCATAGAAAGGTCTTGCCTTATGAACTTCATAGAATTTACCAGCTAGCTCAGATGACAATCTGGCTTTTTTCATAGCCACGATGCGAAATCCTGCCTTTTCGATTTGTTGAATAATAGCACCAGTGTTTCCCGCGCTGGTAGCATCGGGTTTAATCATTGTGAAGGTTCTGTTTCCAGCCATTTTATTTGTATTGTTTTGTTTTCAAAAAATTAAGTGCTCTTAACCTCTTCATTTTTGTCAAAATCGGGCATTTCGGGGGTTAAAAGTTGGCCGCAAAAGTATCAAAAGAAGCAAGAATCAGGAAGCATCGATCCAGAATCATTTTAGCCCTTTGCAATCCCCTCATTTATATCCATTTTTGCCGTTTCCATGGAAAATAGCCTGGCCTTTAAGACCTTGATAGATCGCCCTCAGAAGGTGGTTATTGTCACTCATTTCAAACCGGATGCAGATGCGTTGGGCTCATCATTGGGTCTTGCGGGATATTTGAAGAAAAAAGGACACCAGGTTCAGGTAATCACACCTAGCGATTACCCTGATTTTCTGATGTGGATGCCGGGAAATAAAGAAGTGCTCGCTTATAACAAAGATTTAAAAGGTGTTGAAGCTAAAATTGCAGATTCATTTTCAGGTGCGGATATTATTTTCTGTCTTGATTTTTCAAACCTTAGCCGCATCAATGATCTGGCAGATATGGTGAGAAGCGCCAATGGCATAAAAGTGATGGTTGATCATCACCTGGAGCCTGAAAAGTTTGCAGAATTTGAACAATGGGATCCCCTTTCGGCATCTACCGCAGGACTGATTTATGAATTGATCGATGAATTGGGTGAAAATCACCTGATTGATTCCGATATCGCGAATTGCCTCTATGCCGGACTAATGACAGACACGGGAGGATTTCGTCACAATAATACACGCCATAAGGAGTTTATGATTGCATCTGCATTGGTTGCTCAGGGTGCAAGACCTCACGATGTAGCAAAGAACGTGTATGATGCTAATTCATTAGAACGATTGAGATTAACCGGTTTTGTACTGTCTGAAAAACTGAAAGTATTACCCGAGTATAATACCGCGTACATGACGCTTACATCTGATGAACTGAAAAGCTATGGAGCGCAGACCGGAGATACAGAAGGACTGGTGAATTATGGATTATCAATAAAAGGCGTGAAACTGTCTGTACTCATGTATGACCGTAAAGATGAAGTAAAATTATCGCTTCGTTCGCTGGGTGATTTTTCAGCCAACCATATTGCTCGAACACATTTTAACGGAGGCGGTCATCGCAATGCATCCGGAGCGACCTCTAAAATGTCGCTGGAAGAAACGCTGAAGAAATTTCTTTCCATTCTTCCTGAATACAAGAGTGAATTGATCAAAGAGTAACTATTCAAATAAACTAAATACAATAACGGAGATGAAATTTTCTAAATGGGTCGTAGTGATTGTGGTGGCGCTGATAGCGACAGCATGTTCCAAAGAAAAAGAAACACCTAAAGGTTATAAATATACATTGGTACGTAAAGGTGATGGCAACATCATTCAGCCAGGTAAGTTTATCAAAATGGATTTGATCCTTAAAGACGGAAAGGATTCCGTGTGGAGTGATTCAAGAACAAGTGAATTTCCATTAATCATCCCGGTTCGGGATACTACGATGATGAAACAGGAGGAAGGTCTGGAAGAAATTTTCCGTTTGCTTTCAATTGGTGACAGTATCGTGATGAAAATTCCTGCACAAAAGCTCTTTGAGCAAAATCGTCAGCCGATGCATCCTAAAGTAGATCCAAAGAGTGATTTCACTTTCTTATTTCAGTTAAAGAAGTATACGATAGCGCATCGGTTCGTAAATTGTCTGAAGAGCTGATGGCGAAGCAACAGGAGAAAGCGCGTATTCAGCAGGAAGAGCAATTGGCCAAGGATACGGTTACGATCGATGCGTATCTGAAAGAAAAAAACATCGTGGCAAAGACTACCCCTTCAGGTTTGCGTTACCTGATCACCAAGCCAGGAAAAGGCCCTAATGTCAAGCCAGGTCAGCAGGTAAGTATTCACTATGCAGGCTACCTGATGAATGGAAAGTATTTCGATACAAGCATTGAAAAAGTAGCAAAGGAACAGAACCTGAACAGACCAGGTCCTTTCCAACCTATTCAGTTATCAGCGGCAACCGGCCAGGTGATACCAGGATGGGACGAAGCGCTGTTGTTAATGAACAAAGGTTCGAAGATGATGGTGTGGATTCCTTCTACCCTTGCTTATGGACCAAATAAAAGGAGTGAAGATATTATTGAAAACTCAATTCTCATTTTTGAGATGGAGTTGGTAGACGTTAAATAGATCGCAGGGAATGAGATATAGTGTTTTAATTGTTTGCCTTTTTTGTTTTTTAATCGGCTGTAACAAGAGCACACCTGTGGTCCCCACAAGTGTGCAGCTGGCTAGAGATATTGAAGCAATTGATCAATATCTTTCTGATAATGGGATTACCGCTATTCAGGATACAACAGGCGTTCGTTACGTGGTGCATACGTTAGGTACCGGACCGGTACCAGCGGTAGCGGATAAATGTATCCGGGTGAATTATGCAGGCCGGTTAATGTCAGACAATACGGAGTTTGATAGCAACACGAGCTATAAGACTTCGTTGCTTGGATTAATTGCCGGTTGGAGAATTGTATTTCCAAAACTACCAAAGGGAAGCAAGGCAACTTTGTATGTTCCTTCGGTTTATGGTTATGGTTCTTTAGGGAATGGCAAAATTCCAGGCAATGCGAATCTCATTTTCGATGTGGAAGTATTGGATGTGTATGAGTACAATTACATCAGTGGTTATTGCTATGATGAACCCCTTTTGTTGCCGGCAGATCAGTTGACTAAAGACATAGGCATCATTGATCAGTACCTAAATAGTAATGGTATTTCAGCTCAGACGGATCCCAGTGGAATCAGGTATACGGTTCAATCTTCTGGTACCGGAACAGCTCCCACATTATCTAATTGTGTTACGATAAAATACACCGGAAGATTACTGACAGGTGAACAATTTGATCAGAACGTGACTGGTTATAAAGCACCACTAAAGAACCTGATCGAAGGGTTAAAGACCGGATTGCAGCTTTTGCCGAAAGGAACGAAAGCAACATTCTATATTCCTTCCGGATTGGCGTACAAAACAATTAGTCCGAATACGCGAATACCGGCCAATGCTAATTTAATTTTTGAAGTAGAATTAGCGGAAGTGGGTAATTATGATGCAACGAAAGACAGATGCAGCGACTAACCATTGCAACAAATAACAAACACAAGCTCGATGAAATTGCCGCTGTGCTGGGCGATGACTTCGAGATCATGAGTTTGAAAGATATTGGATGTTTTGAGGAATTGCCTGAAGAGCAGGATACGCTCGAAGGCAATTCTCTTCAAAAGGCGGAGTTTGTTTTTAAAAATTATAAAGTAAGTTGTTTCGCGGATGACACTGGCCTGGAAGTAGAGGCATTGAATGGAGCACCAGGAGTTCACTCTGCTCATTATGCCGGGCCACAGCGAAACTCAGAAGATAATATCAATCTTCTGTTGAAAAATTTAAACGGAGTAACCAATCGCAAAGCAAGATTTAGAACAGTCATCACATTGGTAGGTGAAAATGGTGTACACCAGTTTGAAGGGATTGTGAACGGGAAAATATTAACCGAGCCAAAAGGTACAGGTGGTTTTGGCTATGACTCCGTATTCCTGCCTTTTCGCTTAAAGAAAACACTCGCAGAAATGGAGATGGATGAAAAGAACGAGATCAGTCATCGAGCAAGAGCAGTGCAAAAACTGGTAGGCTTTCTGAAAAAGAATAAAAAGTATTTAAACAGCAAGTGAAAAAGCCATTTACCATAGGAATAACGGGCGGCAGTGGCTCTGGAAAAACATATCTCATTGAAAGCTTATCCAGCCAGTTCAAGCCGGGCGAGGTATGTCTAATCTCACAAGACAATTATTATCGTTTAAGAACAGAACAATTGACCGATGAAAATGGGGTAACCAATTTTGATTTACCAACAGCTATCGATCATGAATTGTTTCAGAAAGATTTGTTACGTCTTAAAGAAGGAGAGACCATTATCAAAAAAGAGTACACCTTCAATAATCCCAACGCAGTAGCCAAAACGATTGAACTTCACCCTGCATCCATTCTTATAGTAGAAGGAATTTTTGTGCAGTATTTTAAAGAAATTGAGAATGAGCTTGATCTTAAAATATTCATTGAAGCCAAAGATCATGTGAAACTCAGTAGAAGAATACGAAGAGACAATGAACAACGTGGCTATGATCTCGATGATGTGCTCTATCGTTATCAATATCACGTAATGCCAGTGTACGAACGGTACATTGAGCCATTGAAACACAATGCCGACTTAGTGATTCCCAATAACAGTCATTTCGATCGTGCAATAGAAGTGCTTGTTCTTTCATTAAAGGCGCGCTTAGCTGGTTTATAAATCGGCATATTCCCAATTATCTTATTTGTTTCTTATCTTAAATTAAATTGAGATTAATTTTCGCTTATTCAACGACCGTTCTAATTAAATTCTAATGGACAATAGGAATTTACACTATTGTGAAGTGATAAGTTTGAATCGATGAAAATATTGTTGATTGAGGACGAAGCAAAGACGCTCCAGTACATCAAAAAAGGACTGGAGGAAAACGACTATAGCGTTGATACTGCTGAGGATGGTGACACCGGAAAATCACTGGCATTAAATCATGTTTACAGCCTGATTATATCTGACATCATTATGCCAGGGTTAAACGGACGAGAATTATGTCAGCAATTGAGACAGGCAAAAATTGCAACTCCGATTTTATTGCTCACCGCACTGGGATCAACGGATGAGATTGTTGAAGGCCTTGACAGTGGAGCAGACGATTACCTTTCAAAGCCTTTTGAATTTAAAGAACTGCTGGCACGAATAAGATCATTAACCAAGCGTCAGGGCAAATCTCCCCAGGAAGACAATCTCCTCCAGGCGGCTGATTTGATTATGGATATCAATCGCAAGCTGGTGAGCCGGGCGGGCAAACAAATAGATCTTACCGCAAAAGAATTCCTCCTGCTGGAATATTTCCTTCGCCATCCTGATAAAGTAATCCCCAGAGCGGAACTGGCTAAGAACGTCTGGAATGTGGATTTTGATACAGGCACCAACATGGTGGAGGTGTATGTAAACTATCTGAGAAAAAAAATCGATCGGGATTTTGATAAGAAGCTCATTCATACTCAATTTGGAATGGGTTACATCCTGAAAGAATAAATGCAAATCCGATCCCGGTTAACACTACAATTCACTTTACTGGTGAGTACTATTGTTTTGTTGTCATTTTTCATGGTTTATTTCTTTACCAAGCAGCTGATCGAACGTGATTTTGATAATCGCCTCCGGGATAAAGCAATTACTTCTGCTATTTTATTGCTTAAAGTCGAGCAGCTTGATTCTGCCTTACTTAAAGTGATTGATCGTGCCAAACGTGATAATCTCTATGGAGAAAACATCACCATTTATGATGATTCCAATAAGGAGATCTATACAAATAATGATACTACACAGTTTAATATTCCTTCGGCATTAATTGATCAGGTTCGTGTAGAGGGTGTTCACTATTTTCGTCAGCGCGATTACGACATCATTGGATTTCTTTATAAAGATGATACACATAATTATGTGATCATTGCAGGAGCCATTAATCTTCAAGGTAAAGTAAGAATGGCTGATATGCGTACGCTGTTGATTACGCTATATACACTCATGACAATGATTGTGGGATTAACTGGTTGGGTGTATTCCGGTCGTGCTCTGCTCCCTATTCAAAAAGTAATGAAGGAAGCAGATGGAATTTCACCCATTGATCTAAGTAATCGACTTCAGGAAAGTAAACATCAGGATGAAATTGGTAAACTCATCACCATCTTCAATAAGATGCTGGAACGTATTGAACATGCTTTTCGCCACCAGAAAACATTTGTCGCTAACGTATCTCACGAATTAAAAAACCCACTTACAAAAATTACCTCTCAGCTTGAAGTAACGTTGCTAAGCGAGCGGTCAAAAGATGAATATCGCACCACTATTGAATCAGTTCTGGACGATATCAGAGAACTGAATCAGCTTTCGGTAAGTTTGCTTGACCTTGCCCGCCTCGACCGGGAAGAGAATTCGTTCACGATGTCTAAAGTCCGGCTCGATGAAATTCTCTGGGATGTAAGAGAGCACGTGGAATCATTTGAGGCAGACTATAAAGTGCAGGTTGAAATTGACAATATGCCTGAAGATGAAGATCGCTTATGTATTCACGGCAATCCGCATTTGCTCAAAACGGCAATCCAGAATATCATTGAAAACGCATGCAAATTCTCTCCCGATAGAAAAGCTACGGTTGTGTTGAGTTGTAAGCCACAGAGTGTGCAGGTGCAAGTGTATGATACCGGGCCAGGGATTGAACAAAAGGATATCGTGAAGGTATTTCAGCCTTTTTATCGCTCTGATGCGGCCTCCAAAATTAAAGGGTATGGAATAGGCCTTCCGCTAAGTCAACGCATCATATCGATTCATAAAGGCCGTATTGAAGTTGATTCTACCCCGGGTGCAGGTACACGTGTTTTACTGGATTTTCCCCTAGCGGAATTCTAATTTCTTTCTAATCGATTTTAACATTCCCCTAACCCCTTGTTCGCGTTCTTTGAATTGTCTGGACAGCTAAGACAGACACACAGGTTTACAGGTTTTTGGAATACTTTTTCGGGAAAGGCAGCAAAGCCAATAATGCACTTTCCAAAAAGGCCCTGACTGGTTCAGGGCCTTTTCTATTTATTCAGGTATATTTATTTCCAAATCCTGAGCAATGAAACCGCAAATTGACATCTCTGCCAAAAACCTTTCTGAAATTACTTTATTACTCAATACTCTTTTGAGTGATGAATATCTGCTTTACACCAAAACGAGGAATGCGCATTGGAATGTAGAAGGTCCTGCATTTCATGCACTGCATAAGTTTTTTGAGAGCCAATACGAAGAGCTGGATGAACTTATTGATGAAGTGGCTGAGCGTGTTCGTTCATTAGGACATTATGCATTAGGTTCATTAAACGAATTTGTGAAGGTAGCAAGGTTGAGTGAACCTTTAATGGAATTCAGCAACGCGAAGAAAATGATACAAGCGTTGCTGGATGATCATGAAACAATCATTCGTATTGTAAGGAAAGATGTGAATCTTGTCGCTGAAAAATACAAAGATGCAGGCACCAGCGATTTTCTTACGGGCATTTTGGAGAAGCATGAAAAGATGGCCTGGATGCTGAGGGCTCACCTGAGATAAATCAAAATATTAATTGCCGGCTTCTTCTACACGAACTCCTACTGCAAGTATTCCGGGTAAAGTATCCTGCCGCATGTACTGCTCCAGTTTTACTAAATATTTGCCGTAATTCCTGAATTCAAAATTCCCGAGTAAAAGAAATTGATGGTCATAGATATCTCCTAAGCCACTATCGCCATTAGGCCTTCCGGTTTTTTGGTCAAACAAATCGTGCGCAATAAGTTTTTTCTCGATCACATTACCTATAGAATCTGTCAATGCATAGTTAATGAACAAGCGCGCATAGGGGTAATCAAGTGAGTTACGAATGTTGTAGTAAAT
>JBGATZ010000066.1:0-14530 GCA_044228905.1 Cyclobacteriaceae bacterium
TTCATCATTCTGGGCGATAGCACAATATGAACCCATCAACATCATTAAAATAACCAGTCTCACATTCATGATTATATCTCTTCTGAAATTATGAAATTAAGTAGCCCACGCTTTGCCTACCTCTGTAAGCGGCACACAACCCTTGTAGGGACCAGGCACCTGATTATACTGAAGCACCTGAGTGGCTCCGGGCTCGCTGGTAAAAAAGCCAATGAGTGTCAGTTCCTTCACTTTCAAAATAAATGGTCGTTCGTTTTTCTTTGCTGCATCCCAGAAAGAACCTGATGAACCATCTACTTTCGTAGCATAGGCAGCATCATGATGTTTCTTTACCAGTTCTTTTTGCTGTTCCGGAGCACAGTCATTGAAACGATCTCCATACGTTTTCTTTGCCTCCTCATCCAGCGCTGTAATGCCCGCTAAAAAACTTTCCTGTTCATCTTTGGGATAAACATTTTTAAGCATACCATCAATGAATGCAGGCACTCCAACTTCTTTTGCTCCGGGTGTATCAGTACGTGGCAAAAGGATTTCAGAAACTTCACTGATTAATCGGGCCTGTCCAGGATTGAAAAACACCGGCTCATAATTCAATTCAGGCGTAGGTTTACATCCCTGCATTATGCCGGTAAGTGCCGGAGCCGATAGAGCAAATCCTAATGCTAATGTTGCTTTTTGAATGGCTTCTCTTCTGTTCATAAATTTTAGCCTCTTATTTCAAATTTCCTTTTTTCAATTCGCTTACTGCATGATCTACCGCACGGGCCGTTAACGCCATATAAGTTAATGACGGATTCTGGCAGGCAGAAGAAGTCATAGCCGCGCCATCTGTTACAAAAACATTGGGAGACTCATGCACCTGATTCCATTTATTGAGTACGGATGTCTTTGGGTCTTTTCCCATTCGTGCTGTTCCCATCTCATGAATACCTAAGCCAATATTATCAGCATTATCATAAATTGTCACATTTTTGAATCCCGAAGCTTCAAGCATTTCAGCGGCTGCGGTCTTCATGTCTTCACGCATTGTCTTCTCATTCTCTTTCCATTCTGCATCAATACTTAACGTAGGCAAGCCGAAGGCATCCTTCTTCTCCTTATTCAATGTTGCCCGATTGTCTGCATAGGGAAGGCATTCTCCAAAACCAGTGATCCCTATTGTCCATGGTCCAGGCTCCTGCAAAGATTTTTTCAACTCTTCACCGAAAGCCATCTCCTTCACTCCACGTGACCAGCTCTCGCGACTTGCGCTTCCCTGATATCCAAATCCACGAATGTAGTCTGTACGCTTATCGTTCCCTACATTTCTGAATCGTGGAATATAGATACCATTGGGTCTGCGGCCGATATAGTATTTATCTTCATAACCCTCCACACTGGCTGCTGCCCCCGCACGATACTGATGATCCATAATATTACGACCAAGCTGATCGCTTCCATTACCAAACCCATTAGGGAATCGGTTGGATACAGAGTTAAGCATGATGAATGTACTTCCCAGAGTAGAAGCATTAAGAAAAATAACCGGAGCAAAAAATTCAATTTCTTCTTTAGTTTGTGCATCCAGTACCTTTACGCCCGTTGCCTTCCCCTTTTGCTCATCATAAATAATAGAGTGAACAATTGAATGCGGACGCAACGTCATGTTACCCGTTGCTGCTGCTGCTGGTAAAGTTGAAGAGTTGCTGCTGAAGTAAGCTCCGTATGGACAACCTCTGTCACACATGTTCCGCGACTGGCAAACACCGCGATTTGGGCTATGAGGTAATGCTGCGGTTAAGTGCGCAACACGACCGATAGTTATTTTTCTTCCGTTGAATTTTTCTGCCACTTTATCACGGAAAGTTTCCTCTACACAATTCAGGTCCATAGGAGGAAGGAATTTTCCGTCAGGTAATTGTGGTAATCCTTCTGCACGGCCGCTTACCCCAATAAATGATTCCACATAGTCGTACCATGGAGCAAGGTCTGCGTAGCGAATCGGCCAATCGATACCATGACCATCTTTTGCGTTCGCTTCAAAGTCCATTGGTGATAAGCGATAGGTTTGCTTTCCCCACATTAACGAGCGGCCACCCGCATGATAGCCTCTGATCCAATCGAATGGTTTTACTTCCGTGTATGGATTTTCAATGTCATTGGTCCACCAATGTTTGTTCGATTGACTCACCCAACCTGTTCGTGACTGTACAGGATAAAATTTTAATTCTTCTGCAGTCAATCTGTTTCCATTGGGAAGCTGCCAGGGATCCTTGGTCATCGTAGGGTAATCTGTTACGTGCTTTACATCACGGCCGCGCTCCAGCACCAATGTCTTCAATCCTTTTTCAGTAAGTTCTTTTGCTGCCCAGCCACCGCTGATGCCGGTGCCTACGACAATCGCATCAAAAGTGTTTTTCTTTTGTGCATCCACGTTGAGGTTCATTGAGAGATAGGTTAAGTTTTGAAATTTAACTCTTTTACAACGATTGCAAAAAGCCGTTCGCACAAATTATCTCTATAAATGAGATGTCTTATCCCGCAGTTTCCAAACAAAAGAAATTACTTTTACGGACCTAATTTATCAGACCATGCACAAACTAATTTATCTGATTGCTATACTTTCCATTCCCGCTTACGCACAAACTTTCAATGAGTATGAAATCTCATTCGAAAACGCTGTGCATCACGAAGCGTCTGTCAAAGCAATTTTCAAAAACCTGGAAGAGGAAGTGCTTGAAGTTCGCATGAGCCGATCATCACCTGGCCGATATGCCGTGCATGAGTTTGCGAAAAATATATACAACGTAAAAGCTTTTGATAGTAAAGGCACATCGCTAAAAATAACAAGACCTAATCCTTATCAATGGAATGTATCCGGGCATGATGGAACAGTCGTGTTTGCTTATACTTTATTTGGTGATCGTGGTGATGGAACCTATCTGCAGGTAGACGAAACACACGCCCACCTGAACATACCCGCAACATTTGTATTCGCACGCGGGTTGGACTATCGCCCGGTTAAGGTGAACTTTAAAGTACGTGAAGACCTGAAATGGAAAGTAGCCACTCAACTCAAGCCGTTGGGGGGAACAATCTATTCAGCTCCCAATCTTCAATACTTTATGGATAGCCCTGCAGAGATCAGCAATTTTAAAATGCATGAGTTCGAAGAAGAATCCAATGGTAAAAAATATACCATACGGGTTGCCTTCCATCACAACGGTTCTGACGCAATTGCTGAAAAGTATTTCGATGGTGTGAAGAAAATTGTGAAACAGGAAAAAGCGGCCATGGGCGGATTACCTGATTTCGATTATGGAACGTACACTTTTCTCTCCTGCTACATGCCTCAGGCAAGTGGTGATGGAATGGAACACCGGAACTCTACTTATGTTGTTGGTTCTTATCCATTGGAAGGAGATGGGCTTACGGGAGCATTGGGAACGGTGGCTCATGAGTTTTTTCACGCATGGAATGTAGAACGCATTCGTCCTGCGTCATTGGAACCATTCAACTTTGAAGAAGCAAATATGTCAGGTGAATTATGGTTTGCAGAAGGCTTTACTAATTACTACACAACATTGTTTATGTGCCGGGCAGGAATTCTTACGCCACAACAATATGCTGAAAGCCTGAGCGGAGCTGTAAACTTCGTGATGAATAGCCCGGCAAGAAATTATTTCAATCCGATTGAAATGAGTTATCAGGCTCCTTTTGCTGACGCAGCCACCTCTATTGATCCACACAATCGTGGTAATACATTTATATCTTATTATACCTATGGTCAGGCTCTGGGGCTCGCATTAGATTTATCATTGCGTAATTTGAATACAACTTCTTCATTGGACGAATTCATGAAACTCGTATGGGCCAGGCATGGAAAAACAGAAAGCCCTTATACTGTTCGTGATCTTCAGGCTGCGCTGGCTGAATACATCAATCCATCTTTCGCGAATAACTTCTTCGATAACTATGTTTTCAGAAGTTCTCTCCCCGATTATGAAAAACTATTTGCCGATATGGGTGTATCTTTTGCAAAAGCAACACCAGCAAAATCTTATCTGGGCATTTCGGTAAATAAGTCGGACGCGGGGCTAACAGTTTCCGGCTACGCCAAAATAAATTCACCTGCTTACAAAGCAGGTATGGAGTCAAAGGACGTCATCGTTTCTGTGGATGGGAAAGCAGTGAACGATGAGCAAGGATTGAATACAATCATCAACTCACTATCACCAGGAAAAGAAATTGCGATTGTTTATAAGAGATTTGGCACAGAGCGAACTACTAAAGTCATCCTGGAAGAAGACCCGGCAAGACAAACTAAGTTCTATGAGGATACCGGTTTAAAAGCTGATTCTGAAAAACTGAGAAAAAGAGCTTCGTGGATCAGTCCAAAATAATTTTTTCCGGATTGAGCGTGTGATTAATGTTTGAGTTGGGTTGCACGCTCAATTAAAACCAGATTAAACTTTATGGCTTCTTGTAAACGATTTCACCACCAAACATTGTCCAAAGCACTTTGGTGTCTTTGATCTCTTCAGGAGATATACTCATCACATCCCGATCCACTAAGACAAAGTCTGCCTGCTTGCCGGGCTCAATAGATCCTATCATTTTGTCCTTCATAATCAGTTTAGCAGCATTGATCGTATATGCTTTCAGCATTTCCAGACGAGGCATGATTTCGTTCGCATCCAACACGCCCAGTTTGCCTGTTCGTGTTTCTGCCTGAGCTATTGCTTCAAATGGATTTGCCGAGCTCACTGACCAGTCACTCGCTCCCGCAACGGTAACCCCTGCTTTTACCAATGACAAAGCCGGATACTGGTGCGCTGTAATCGTAGAGTCAACATATGGATTAACCAATTCCAGCGTATACATATCAGCACTGGCCCACAGCAATTGGGCGCTGGCAAATACATTCAATTCAGCAAAGCGTTTAAAATCGGTTGGCTTCACCAATTGCAAGTGAGTAATTGAATGAATAATTCCTGAATTACCATTAGCTTTTCGCGCAGCTTCATATGCATTCAATGATTCCGTTACCGCGCGATCACCAATGGCATGAATGTGAACAAGCAATTTTTCCTTGTCAGCTTTAGTGACAAACATTTTGAACTTCTCCGGATCAAACATCAGTGACCCTAGTGAACCGGAATTCTTGTAAGGAATAGAAATAGCTCCTGTCTGAGTAGGATATTCCAATACACCATCCGCAAATATTTTAAAACCGATGATGCTCAGATCCTTTACACTACCGTATTTAGTCTGAAGTTTTTTCAGCGTAGCGATTTGATTGACAACATCACCGTCTCCGTCTGCGACAACAGTACTCACCACGTGCGCTTTCAATTTGCTGGCTAGAGCCAATTTCTGATAGACATTCAGCCTGCTATTATTTATTCCCTCACTGATATTCCCGGTAGAGGGGTCAAGCCAGGCAGTTATTCCTAAACTATTCAAATGTTTCACACCCTGCTCACCCGCCTGCACAGGATCAATCACACTGGCGGGCATTACTGCATTGATTTTTTGAAACCCATCTTCTGAAATTAGTCCATTGGGATTATTTTCAGCGTCCACGCCAAAGTACTTTTTATCTGCCGCTGAAAGAGTGAGGATAAAATTTTTGTCAATCTTCGCACGCTTCAGCATTACTTTATTTACCCATGCGGTGTGTCCATCTGAACCGCGTAGCACTACTGGTTGAGTCAGATAAGGTTCTTTATTGAACAAATCATCGAGGTCGTTTGCAGCCGCCCATGTGCCGCTGTGCATTCCTCTGATATAAAGAACATCACCACGCATTCCTTTCCTGAGAAGCAAAGTGGTCGAGGCAAAAGCACGCAATTCTTCTTTGTTCACCAGAACGTCATTCATCGCTGCTCCCATGAGATGTTCTCCTCCACTCAGCGCATGAACATGACTATCAATCAACCCGGGGAGTAGATACTTTCCCTGCAAATCAACAAGTTCTGATTTCGGATCGACTTTTGATTTAACCTGGGACAATGATCCAACGGCAATAATCTTATCACCTTGAACGACTACAGCATCTGCATAAGGCTGTTCCGGATTGGCTGTAAATATTCTTCCATTGAAAAATATTTTTTGTGTAGAAGCAACCTGAGCGTAAGTAGATGATAAAAAGAAAACACCAATCAGAGCAGAAAAAAAAATTCTATTCCGTTTAAAATGTTTCCTCATAATCTTTTAACTATTAATTCTTAATCTTCTCACGGGTCCAATACAGATAGAATGGGATGCCCGACATCATTAGCACGAGGCCGATGCCTGCCTCTCTTGGTCGTGATATAATGGTGATGACAATTAATGCAACGCAAAAAATAATGAACAAGGCAGGAATGATCGGATACCCCCACACTTTATAGGGTCGGTGTGCATCCGGCATTTTCTTACGAAGAATAAAAACACCAAGGGTAGTGGCTCCGTAAAAAATAAACGAAGCGAAAATGAGCATATCGGTCAGCTGATCAAAACTTCCGGAGATCACCAGCACACTTGCCCATATTGCCTGAATAGCAATAGCCGTAGAAGGTGTGTTATACTTAGGATGAATGTTAGCAGCTCCTTTAAAAAACAGTCCTTCTTTCGCCATGGCATTATACAATCTTGGCGGAGTAAGTAAAGTACTGTTGGTTGAACCAAACGTGGTGATCAGTATGACTACCAGAATGAACATCACCCCTGCATTTCCAAGAAAACTTCCTACTACGGTCACTGCAGCAATGGTATTTTGTGTCTGATAGCTTGCAATGATTGTATCAATCGGAAGAATATAGAGATACGTAAAATTGATTGTCACATAAACCAGCATCACAAATGAAACCCCGAAGATGAGCGCTAATGGCAAGTTGCGATTAGCGTTTTTGATTTCTCCTCCGAGATAACCAATTGGCGCCCATCCTTCATATGCCCAGAAGGCGGCAAGCATTGCCACAAATAAGGATTGGATAAATGAAACACTCCACCATTCATGAGCGACATAAGTGGATGAGGGCGTTTGAAAATTAGTAATCGTTCCTCCCCCAATAGTCAGGCCTAATATAATGATGAAGAAAATACTTCCGATCACGATGATGGTGACAGTATTGTTCAATCGCTCTCCCAACTTCAATCCTCTGTAGTTGACATAGCACAGGCCAAGAATCAATGCAATGGTAAGCAACTTCACTCCGAAATTATCAAAGGGAGTAAAGAGGCCGAACAACGAAATACTGGCGATGTCTGAAGGAAGGTGTGGCAATGGAATCAATGCATTGAAAGACATGGAGAACACATATGCAATCGATGCAGCCGATGCAGAACGAATCGCGGTAAAACTCGACCAGCCGAACAGAAAAGCGAAAAAGCGGTTGTAAATTTTCTTGAAGTACACATACTCTCCTCCTGAATCGGCCAGCATACCAGCCACTTCCGCATTACTCAGGGCTCCGAAAATCGTGATCACCCCAGCGAGTATCCAGCCAATCATAACCAGCGAAGGTGAACCAAGTTCCACCGACATCGGTGCCACTTTTTTGTAAATACCAGAACCGATGACTGAACTAATCGTGAGAAGGATTACTGAGAATAAACCCAGAGAACGAACGAGCTGACCTTGCTTCTTTATTTCCATCTCAGCAAGATAATGGAAATGAAGACAATTTTATATATTGAATTGGAAGCTTATACAAGCGGTTCAACATGAGAATTTCAATAGTACGGGCAAAATGCAAGTTATGGGGGCATCGATTTGAAGTGCCCCTGTTGTCTGATTTTTCTTATGGTGATTTCATCTATTCAAGCCAGGACGGAAAGAAACATAGATTCTTTGAATCGCTCAATAACAAAACATGGAACTTCGTTGAAAAAATAGTAAGCGATGATTATCGATATTCAAATCATTCGGGTGATATCATTCAAATGATTATTGGTCGTGTGGCGGATAAAGATCAATCTGTTAAGTTCTTTCAAAACAGGAAAACCATTTGCCCCGAATGCGGAGAAAACGTTTGTCATGTATTTATCAATGACATTGTCGGATTTGTTGAAGTGGAAGAGATGACTTTTCATAGCTTTGAAAAGCTTTCAACAAAAGAAAAAGCAAAAGAAGTTAAATCAATACTGGATAGTCAGCCGTAGTCAGAGTTAAAAAGGATTTAAACTCGTGGCAATGAAGCGTATCAGGCGTTGCAAAAGAAAAACCCACGGAATTACAATCTGATTCACCAGGAATCGTTATGCACTAAACCTCAACATCTCCATGAGATCCTTAGTCGCTGCACTGGCTCTTTTTATAAGTTTCGCAGCTTTCGGGCAAAGCAAGACTTACCTCGGAATTGAGCTTTCTTTGGCCAATGATATTTATAAGCTCAAAGACAACGGTGGCTACATGAAAACAATTCCACTTCGCAATTTCCCCATTGCCATTCAACTACGTCAAGACCTAAACAAAAAATTCTTTGGCGAGGTGGAAGTAATGTTCAAATATTATTACGAAGGCTTTGGCTTCAAAGAAGTTCCCCATAATTCCAGTTCAAGTGATGACATTAGCTTTCTCATTCCATTCCGATTTGGAACGAGGTTCAATCTTTACAAAGAAAAATTAT
This sequence comes from Cyclobacteriaceae bacterium, assembly GCA_044228905.1. GTDB lineage: Bacteria > Bacteroidota > Bacteroidia > Cytophagales > Cyclobacteriaceae > ELB16-189. Next base: position 8,595 of record JBGATZ010000066.1, read on the forward strand.
ATTTTGCCCCGGTCCTCGGTTATACAATTGGCATCGCTCCTTCTTTTGGCAGCGGAATCGCTTATGGCAACAGTCAATCGGGCAGTACAAACTACGAATACACCTATTCAGAAAATCCAAATGTTGATCGCTATTTCTCGTTGATTCAAACCGGAGCGGGAATTGAGTATACACTTTTCGAAAATTTCATCTTTTCTTTTTCGGCCAACCACTATGCCGGATTGAATTCAATCACTCAACTTGATATTTACTATACTGTAAATCAATCCTCTCCGATTGCAGGAACAGCAACAGGCAAAGGTTCATTCTGGGCGCTCACTACATCAATAAAATATCCTGTCAGTAATCTCTGGACAAGAAAATGATTGAGTAAGTCGTTCGATATTATCACTTCAACAACGCATACGCTTCCTCATAATGTCTGATCAGATTCTCCCAATCAAAAGAAGAAGAATAGTTCTCTACATTATTCCGTTGCATGATGCGGTCTCTCCTGCTCTGACTTAAAAACTGGTACAGAAATCCCGAAAGTTGCTTCGCACTCCAGTCATAACTACGCTTTCCTCTTTCCACTACATACATGCCGTGCTTACCGTGATCCGGAAAATTTTTTAATAAATAATCTCCGAATCCGCTGAGGTCACTCGTTACCGATGGAACTCCGCTGGCCATACATTCCAGTGGCGTATATCCCCAGGGTTCATAGTAACTTGGAAAGACTCCCAGGTGGCAGCCGCGCACAAACTGACTGTAATCCATTCCAAACAACGGACTCGTGGAATTAATGAAATCAGGGTGATAAACAATTTTTACTTTATCTTCCGGCCGGTTCAATAAATTTCTGCGTTGAAGAAAATTCAGAATTTCATCATTCTCCTCATCTAAAAGTTTATGTGTAACGGCTGATGGTAATTTATTCGTTTTCCATGCCTGCACTGTTCTGCGATAGCGCAACTTCCAGTATTCATCTACGAAATCATTTAATTCAGGAAGTCGATTCTCCTGCGAAGTAGTGGAAGCATAAAATAATCGTCTTCCGATTTGTTTCTCAATCGCTTCACATGTCTGACGGATCTCTTCCATCGAAGCACGGGATTGCAAGGCTTCTGGTTTAATCGAATCATAGTCACGCTTGGTCACGAAAAACATTACTATGGTAACATCTACGTTATCTTTCTTTAACTGTTCATTCAAATGAATCAACGCCTCGAGCGTTAAAATCAAAACCCTTATTTTTATACTCATATCTTCCTGAAGTAAAAAAAAATAGAGTGTTTTATCAGATCAAATACCTTTTGATTAGAGAAAAGTGGCCCATCACAAACTGATGAATCTGCTCTTTATAAACCGAATGCAAATTCTGAAATTCATAGAAGTGCTTCAAATCGTTGAATATTTAATCCATTAGGTAAAATAGCATCCGGCTTTCTTCGCAAAAGATGTTTGCATTCGCGCGCAGTAACATCACTCACCGTGGTTAACACATCGCAACTTTGCGCGCAGCCATGCTCAATCGACTCCTCTACAGCCACACCAAACTTTTTGGCTTCTTCTTCCCGTTTGAAAAAAGGAAGGTGAGCATAAAACAAAGGTGAGTTAATGGCAAGATGTCGTCCCAGCTGGGTAGCGTGAGTGGTAAAAACTGTTTTCACCGGCATCTTTTCTCTCTTCATATCCATGATTGGAAGTCCTGCCATCCACTCGTGAAAATGACCAATGATTGTCGATTTATTACCCGTGATCTTCACCAGTTCATCAAAAAATAATTTGGTGAGATAGCCAAACGCAATTACCTGATCCACCAGTTTGTTATTCCCTGTAATTTCGATAGAGTGATTTTTCCAGAGCAGATATTTTACCACTGTGATTACTTTATCTTCTATCACATTTGGATTCATCAGAATAACATGGGGTCTCCCGGTAATCAGCCATTGTGCATAGTGCACATCATATCCTCTTTTTCGAAGTGCCATAGCAGCCTGACCGAACACGTCTGCCGAGTCCTCCAAAGGCTCCAACTCTGCCTGTATATTCTTGTTGAGATAGGGACCAATCATGCAATAATTCCCTCCGTGATTTTTCATCATGGCCGGAGCTTTTGAACGAATCACCGTATAAATTCCTCCCACCTGATTACAAACCTCCCATGCTATTTCAATTATCAATTTGTGATCTGCAGACGATTTGGAAGGAGAACGTTTTGGCATACTAATTTTTAAATCTATGGTAAGTTACCTTGCTTATGAATAGGGATGAAGTATTGTCAGGATGAAAGTCAAATTGTCTGAAATTCAAATATTTACTATCAATTTAATGCCAAAACTTCTGAAATACTCTATTCGGACGTAATGGATTATAATTTGTTATAAAGGCCACGGAGAACTAAGACATATGAACTTCGAAAAATTTACTATAAAATCACAAGAGGCTTTACAAAAGTCGGCAGAGATTGCCACTGGTAAGCAGCAGCAGGCTATTGAGCCCGGCCACTTATTGAAGGCGATTTTGGAAACAGATGAAAATGTTTCCAACTATCTGTTCAAAAAGCTAAACATCAACGATACTATTCTTGAAAATAAACTTAATGAGATTGTAGATTCTTATCCACGCGTTTCGGGTTCGCAGGCATATTTATCGGGCACGATGAATACCGTGCTACAGAATGCAGAAAAAGAATTGCGTGAATTCAAGGATGAGTATGTTTCTGTAGAGCATTTGCTCCTGGCTTTGCTTGCTACGAAAGATAAAGTATCGTCCATCATGAAAGACGCTGGCTTTGAGCGATCAACATTGGTCAAAGCAATCAAAGAGCTGCGCGGTGGAGCCAAAGTAACGGACCAGAATGCAGAGGCGAAGTATAAATCACTGGAACGTTATTCGAAGAATCTGAATGAGCTGGCGAAAAACGGAAAAATCGATCCGGTGATTGGTCGCGATGAAGAGATCAGAAGAGTGCTTCAGATTTTGTCACGCAGAACGAAGAACAATCCAATTCTATTGGGAGAACCCGGTGTGGGTAAAACTGCTATCGTAGAAGGACTAGCTCAACGCATCGTGGATGGTGATGTACCCGAAAATCTGAAAACCAAAATCATCGTATCACTCGACATGGGATTATTGGTTGCCGGTGCCAAATACAAAGGTGAATTTGAAGAACGTTTGAAAGCCGTTATCAAAGAAGTTACTGATTCAAACGGAGAGATCATCCTGTTCATTGATGAGATTCATACCTTAATTGGTGCAGGTGGCGGTGAAGGTGCTATGGATGCAGCTAATTTATTGAAGCCTGCATTGGCACGTGGCGAACTTCATACTATTGGAGCTACCACACTCAAGGAATATCAGAAGTATGTGGAAAAAGATAAAGCATTGGAACGTAGATTTCAATCCGTCATGGTTGATGAACCTTCTGTGGAAGATGCAATATCCATTCTTCGCGGGATAAAAGATAAGTATGAATTGCATCATGGAGTGCGTATCAAAGACGATGCAGTTATTGCTGCGGTAGAGTTATCCAGCCGTTATATTTCAGATCGTTTTTTGCCCGATAAGGCAATCGACTTAATGGATGAAGCTGCCTCCAAACTAAGATTGGAAATGGATTCATTGCCCGAAGAACTGGATGAATTGAATCGTAAAATCATGCAACTGGAAATTGAGCGTGAAGCAATTCGCAGGGAAAAAAATAAAGACAAGGAGGCCGTACTCAGCCGTGAGATTGCAGAATTATCTGAACAAAGGAATTCGCTAAAAGCAAAATGGGAAAGTGAGAAAGCAATCGTTCAGGGACTTCGCGAGGGTAAGGAGAACATCGATAAACTGAAATCGGAAGCAGAACAAGCTGAGAAAGCAGGCGACTATGGAAAAGTAGCAGAGATTCGCTATGGAAAAATAGGGGAAGCCGAGAAGCATCTGCTGGACCTCCAGGCGAAGATGAAAGAGATGCAGGGAGAACACTCTTTACTGAAGGAGGAAGTGGATAGTGAAGATATAGCGGGAGTAGTAGCGCGCTGGACAGGTATTCCTGTATCCAAAATGTTGCAAAGTGACAGGGAAAAATTACTTCACCTGGAAGAGGAATTGGGCAAGCGTGTGGCTGGCCAGGAGGAGGCAATTAAGGCACTTAGTGATGCGGTTCGAAGAAGCCGGGCGGGCCTGCAGGATCCAAAACGGCCTATAGGGTCATTTATATTCATGGGTACTACAGGGGTGGGAAAGACTGAATTATCGAAGGCATTGGCAGATTATCTGTTCAATGACGAAAATTCGATGGTTCGTATTGATATGAGTGAATATCAGGAACGCCATAGTGTGAGCAGGCTAATCGGAGCTCCCCCGGGATACGTGGGTTACGATGAAGGCGGCCAGCTAACTGAGGCAGTTCGGAGCGTCGTGGGCCACGTGAATACAGCTGAGCTTCGGAAGACCTTTACTCCGATTCTTTGGATGAAATTCATGGTTATTCTTTTGGATGAAATCGAAAAAGCCCATCCGGATGTGTTTAATATCTTGCTACAGGTTTTAGATGATGGGCGATTAACAGATAGTAAAGGTCGTTTAGCGAATTTCAAAAACACCATTATTATCATGACCACTAATATTGGGTCATCAATCATTCAGGAAAACTTCGAAAAAATTACAGACGAGAATTATTTCGAAGTGGTGGAATCGACAAAGGATCAGGTGTTGGATGTTTTGAAACAAAGTGTGCGGCCTGAATTCATTAATAGGATTGATGAGATCATCATGTTCCGCCCGTTAACAAGAAATGATCTGCGAAAAATTGTAAGCATACAATTTGATCAGATCAGGAAACGTTTAATAGACAACGGAATTAAAATAGATATTTCCGACAGTGCGTTGGATCGTCTTGGAAAACTGGGCTTTGATCCGCAATTCGGAGCAAGACCTCTTAAAAGAGTGATACAACGTGAGATTCTCAATGAGCTCTCTAAGGAAATTCTAACAGGGCGTGTGAACAAAGACGCTGTAATTTTTGTTGATTTAAAGAACGAAGTTGAGTTTGAGTTTATTAACTTGGGCCAAACTGTAGAGATAGCGAATTAAGATATTTTTTAGTGACTTCGGTTCCTCCGAAGAATCTAAATAACGATTGTGGGGAAGTTCCGATCTATTCGGAACAGGTTGTGGGGTTTGGTTTTTGGGGTTAGGGCGTAGCTGAGGAGCTGCGCCCTTCTTTTTTTATCCTGATAAGTTTTATCTGGTTTATCCCATCTGACCGATAGATTCAAATCACATCAAACAATCGGTAGCATAACCTTTACTTATTCAATAAATGCTTGATACGTACCCCAAGGTCGGCAGGACTAAATGGCTTCGTCATAAAATCATTGGCACCGAGGCTCAGCGCTTGTAAAACGGTATCCTCAGGGCCATCTGCTGAAAGCACGATAATCGGTGTTTTTTTCTTAAGCTCCTCTCTTACAAACACCGTCAATTCCAGACCTGAGTGATAAGGCATATTGATATCTGTAATGATCAAATCAAAATCATTCTCCTTCAAAAAAGCCATCGCTTCACGGCCATCAGCTGCCTTCACTACTTCGCCCAGATTATCCCGCGTCAGCTTAAAACGGATCATGCTGATTAAAGCCTCATCATCGTCACAAACAAGAATTTTCATGAAGTAGTAATTTTAAAGCTGCTGCAAAAATACCGCTAAACTGTTTAAAAAAACAGGAATTAATGAGGAATGGCTGTGATTTGGTTCGCTTAAATATTTAAATTTCTGTATGAAGTCCATGCTCGACCGGTTACGAAATCAGAACCTTATTTTTATCGGCACAATTATCCTGACTATTGTGGTTGGGCAGATTATCATTCAGGCCGACCTGAACAGGCAAAATGAAGATGCCCGCCTGATCAACATTGCCGGTCGGCAGCGTATGCTCAGCCAACGGATTTCCAAGCTGATC
>JBGATZ010000067.1:0-15301 GCA_044228905.1 Cyclobacteriaceae bacterium
GTTACCGCTGGGCTTTGGCTGATCCATCAAATCGCTGTGCAGATAGATGTCAGCAAGAGGTTCACACACTACTTTCACTTCCGCTTTGTTCATCGCAGGAATCATAGTAGATGCAAGTTCATTGAGCTTTTTATTTACCGAATGCAAATCTGTTCCGTTTGAAAATTGAACATAGGTGAACGCATCAACCGGATCACTCAAAGAATTAAGCGAGGCAATAATATTAACATCCAGGTGTGAGTTGACTGGAAAATCACTCATTACACCGGTAACCGTGTACTCATGAGTTTGAAAACTTCCCCGCAGCTTTAGTGTCTTCCCAACGGGATTACTGTTTCCGAAGTATTTCTTTGCGGTAGAAGCCGACAATACTATTGAATACGAATTTTGAAGGGCCTTCTCATGATCTCCTTGCAGAAAGAAGACATCAAACAGCGTAGTGAAAGATGGATCCACAAAATAGAATCCTCTGTTCTCGTTGAAAATGGTGACTTTATCTCCATCTTCATAAGCAAGTGTGCAATTGAACCATCCACCGGTAGAAGCCAGTCGTGTGACTTCACTGATCTCAGGGAACTTCTCTTTTAATATTGGAGCAGCCTCCGCAGGAGTAATGGCTGTTTTATATTGCTCCAAGCCATCTTGATAGGTAGTGATGCCTAATCGATAAATATTCGTTTGAAATTGCTTGTCGTAACCTAATTCAAAAAAAGTGTACTGAAAAATCAGCAGGCAAGCAGTCATACTGATCGTGAGTCCAAAAATATTAATTGCAGAAAATGCTTTGTCCTTACGGATATGACGAAATGCCAGCGCCAAATTATTTCTGAGCATCAACATAGAAATTAGATTTAGGTGAATACTATTTCTCAATAAAATCCCTGGTCTGAAAAACCGAACTACATTCCAGATAAATTTTCTTCTTGCACTTTTCTCCCCAATTGTTATTGCGTCTCTGTTAAACTGTTGAATTAAATCTCCCGCTATCTCTTCATACAATTCCTCCGGGCAAAACCACGACAACAATCGCAGTACTGTTTTGGAGGGAAGTGAATTATCTTCTTTCATTTACATGAATTACTCTTCAGTTTGTCTGCTTTGAAGAATACTCACCAACTCATCATATCGTTCTCCAAACTTCTGAGCAATTGCGATCTCATCATTTTCATACAGCGAACGTTCCATTGCGCTGAGTAAAAAAAGATTCTTTCTTAACTCAAAAGAAATTCCATTATTTTCAGCCACAAGGAAAGCCGCTGTCTCAATCGATCTGTCTCCCACTATAGTTGCGATATCTGTTGCCTTTTTCTTTTGCCCGACTTTAAAAAGCAGATTGACGGTATCCTGAACGGTCGGATCATAAGCAATTACATTATCCGGCATCTTGGTCAAAGAAAAATCCAATACACCTGAAGCTTTCTCTATCTCACCTTTATCTACCAGCGCCTCAGCCAGTGAATTGAGCGTACTCCGATGATTCATCACCGACATCTTATAATCATTTGTGTAGTACACAGAAGCGTCATCCAGTCCGCGATATTTGAATTTATTGATCACTCGATCGTATGTCTTATCCGTATCTACCAGGAAATCACGATCAGCTCGTGGATTTTTTAGTGGCAAAATTCTATATGCGTTACCCTCTAATACCACATACGGACTCACATCAATATTTAATTGAGACATCGAGGTGAAGTTCAGATAAATCGGGCGCTCCCAGTTTGCAGTCGTCAGTAAATCAAGGAAAACCAAATCTGCTTTGTCGATCATATTTTTCTTCAATTTCAACTCCATTTGTTCTACTACCAGGCTCTCCATTCCTTTAGGAATAACGTTCTTCCTTAACAACTCGTCTTTGTTGATGTCGAGTGTAATCGTCTTGCTCGGCACAACATTGTGATCTTCATAACGCAAAGCAGGATGTTCTTTCTTTATTAATGCGAGATACTCTTTCGCATCAATACTTTTGATCTTCATATCTGCAAATGGCAGATAATCATCATTCAATCCACCCTCCCTATAATCGTGAGGTGTAAGTGTATATGGAAAAGGAGTGGACTCATACGCTTGTCGTGTAGTCTGATCGATATACCATGCTGCATTCGAATAACTCAATACAAGTACTCTCAGATCAGTACGGCAATTCTCTGTTTCCTGTGCATACCATAATGGGAATGTATCATTATCACCACCAGTAAATAAAATCCCATTCTGATCACACGACACCAGCGCATTATGTGCAGCATCAACAGAAAAGAAACGATCAGAACGATCGTGATCATCCCAGCCTTGCGTAATCAACAATGCTGGAGCTAACAATCCGATTACAGAAGCAAAAGCCAGAATTACTTTTTTGCTCTTAAGAATGCGATTCACACTATCTGCTACGGCCAGAACAGATAACCCAATCCAGAACGTAAACGCGTAATACGATCCCGCATAGATATAATCCCGTTCACGAGGTTCCGTAGGTGGAGAATTCAGATAAAGTACAATAGCCGTACCTAGCATGAAGAAAAGCAGAAGTACAACCGAAAAATTTCTCGTATCCTTCATAAAGTGATAGAACATTCCCATCACTCCCAGTAAAAACGGAATCAGGAAGAAATTATTTCTTCCCGCATTTGATGCCAATGCAGAAGGAAGATTCTTAAACCATTCCATTGGTCGCAGCCAGTCTGCACCTTGTTCATCACTTTCACGTCCGGCAAAATTCCACATGAAGTAACGCATGTACATTGTTCCGATCTGATGCGTAAACAGGTAATACATGTTCTGAACAAACGTAGGTTGCTGCCCTTCCCTGAGATTCATGATTTGCTCATAGTTATCTTTATTATCCGATCGCCACGCACGAGGCAAAAGAGTTTGCTCACCAGGTAAGTACTCTAATTCAAATTTGCGATCACTTAGCTCATACTTATCAGTACCCTTGATGTAAGTCGGATCTGTGTACTTTATCGAAACCGGATTAGAAGTAAAATAGGGCCCAAACAAAAGTGGCCTTGTTCCGTATTGCTCACGCTTCAGGTACCGTACAAAGCTCATTACATCTTTCGGAGCATTCTCATTAATAGGAGGATCAAAATTGGATCGGATGATAATCATTGCGTAAGAACAATATCCGATCAGAATGAAAGTGCCGGCTAAAGCAAATGTGTTTGCCACTGAAGCTTTTAATCGTTGTGTGTATTTTATCGATACAATCAAAAACGTGATTAGCATCAGAATGAAAACAAGAGCTCCTGATCCAAAGAAGAGACCAAGCGTATTGACAAACAAAAGTTCAAACTCTCCAGCTATTGTTGGCAGACCGGGGATGATCACATCATTAATAAGCAAAACAGAAAGTCCGCTGATGAACAATGTGATTACTACTCCGCGCGCTGTCGTTTTGAATTTCTTGAAATAATAGATCAGACCAATCGCAGGCAGTGTCAATAAATTCAATAGATGCACGCCAATGGAAAGTCCCACTACATAAGCGATGAGAATCAGCCAGCGGTTCGCGCGGGCTTCATCTGTAATGGTGTCCCACTTTAATATTGCCCACACTACAAAAGCCGTGAACAGTGACGACATTGCATAAACCTCTGCTTCTACTGCTGAAAACCAAAATGAATCTGAGAATGCATAAGACAAAGAACCTACTACTCCTGCAAGAAGTAATAACGCTCTATTATCTTCACTTGATTTTTTTGCAACTGTTAACAACTTCTGTCCAAACAAAACAATTGACCAGAATAAAAAGAGAATAGTAAAAGCGCTTGATAGAGCACTCATTGTATTAATAGCATAGGCGACTTTCGTTACATCGCCCAAAGCCAGAAACGAAAAAAGACGACCCAGCAATAGGAAAAGCGGAGCTCCTGGTGGATGTGGAACTTCCAGTTTATATGAAGTGGCAATAAACTCAGTACAATCCCAATAGCTTGCGGTTTCTTCGAGCGTAAGCATATAGGTAATCAATGCAACGAAGAACACCATCCAGCCAACCAGGTTATTGATTTTACTGAATTCCCATGGATTAGATAATGGATTGATTTTCATAGAAGAAAGAATGTTGAACTTTCCATTTTGAAAAACAATGCCTGGCCGGAAGAAGCGAAGCACTGTCCACGTAAGTTTTCTCTTCGCCTTTCGCATTGCATCTATTTCTGATTGAGTTGAATGCTCAAACACTTTCACATCACGATGAAAACGCTGAATCACATCTCCTTCAATTTCTTCATACAAATGTGGCGGACAAAACCATTGAAGAAATCGCAATGGCCAACCATAAGCATCGTTTTTATCAATTGACTTGTTCATCACATTTTCAATTAATCTTTCAAATCTCAATCATCGAACTTCGACTATTCCGATCTCAAACTATTTACCGGATTCGTTCTCGCTGCCTTATAGGTTTGAAAAGTTATAGTCACCAAAACTATTCGAGAATCAGCAACGCAGAAGCAATGAAAATCAAAGGAGAAATATCAATTCGATAGTAAAATGATTGTAACCACCAGTTCATTCCAAACCATGCCCCTGGGCTAAACAATACAATCGCCCAAAGTATTGGCTTCATTGAGTGTCCGCTCAATAACCGAATAATACTCATCACCGATCCTCCCATCACTTTACGAATACCAATCTCCTTGATTCGCGACTCAATCATATAAGTAGAAAGTCCAAGCAGGCCGAGACAGCCAATGAAAATGGCCAAACCGGTAAACACACTCGTCAATGTGAGTGTGGTTTGTGTATTAGCAAACTTTCGCTCATACTCCGAATCCACAAAGTGATACTCGAAAGGATAATCCGGATTGTATTTGGCATTCAATTGAGAAATGACTTCAAGGTTATCTTTTGTTGAGTTGGATGGATTGAACCGGATGTGAACTACTCCCAGCATTCCATTCTTCTCCATCTGGCTTCCCTCAAGCACCATCGGCTCTACTTTTTGATAGGGTGAAGTCAATACAAAGTCTTTCACTACTCCCACCACGTGCCATTGAATTCCGTTGTCCTCAATTACTTCTCCCAATGGATCTTTGAAGCCCATCAAAGTAACAGCTGTTTCATTCAATAACACTGCCGTAGAATCAGCAGGATATTTACTCAGATCCATATCACGTCCTGCAATAATCTGAATACCCGCTGTTTTGGAAACATCTTCATCTACAGCAAAGCGCTCAATGGATTTTTTATTCTCCGGATCTTTTCCCCGCCAGCTGATGAAACTGGTGTTGCTGACCCTCTCTGTAATTGGTGAGCTCGTTCGCGTAACAGACAATGCCGTTCCGGTTTCAATCAACTCTCTTTTGTATGACTGAAAGTTTTTGATCAGGTCCCCGGTATTGTATTGATAGATCAGATTATTCTTCTCATAACCGGAGGCACGATTCTGAACAAACATAGTTTGCTGATAAACTACAAACGTGGATACAATCAAGGTGATGGCAAATCCAAATTGAAAAATCACTAACAGGTTGCGTAGAAAATTTCTGTTGCTTGCGAAAGCAAGGCCTCCTTTAAGAATTTTTACCGGTTGGAAAGCGGAAAGATAGAATGCCGGATAGGCACCCGCCAGTATCCCTACTCCGAAAATGATCACTACGATAGATGCCCAGAACGCATAATCACTGAATTTTAAAATCAGATGCTGGTTCATCAATGCATTGAAAGAAGGTAACAGCACATAAACAGCAACCAATGAGATTACACCGGCCGCAAAAGCAACCAGCAACGACTCACATAAAAATTGAGAGATCAACGATTGACGGTAAGCGCCTGTTACCTTTCGAACTGCTACCTCCTTGGTTCTTCTCGCTGCACGGGCCGTGCTGAGGTTAATAAAATTAATACAAGCAATAATCACCAGACACGCTCCTAATATCCCAAGCATGCGTACAATCTCAATTCGTCCACCGGATTGAACACCGTTTTCAAAACCAGAGTATAAATGATTTTGCGTAAACGGATAAAGGAAGAGCTCTGTATTGTCTTCTCCCTTCGTGTTTTTCTTTTTCAGGTCTTTGATCTCATCGTTCAGAGTGGCCAGTGAAGCCCCCTCTTTCAGTTTGACAAAAGTCGTTACCGAATTATTTCCCCACTGTGTATCTTTTCCATAGTTGCTTTCCATAAAATTCCATGAAAGCAAATACTCAAAATGGAAATCTGTATTAGAGGGAAGATCTTTCAAAATACCAGTCACAGTAAAAGGAATATCCATACCGGATTGAGAAAGAGTGATCGCTTCACCGAATGCTTCTTTATCTCCAAAAAGTTGCTTAGCGAATTTTTCTGTCAACACAATCGAATTAGGATTTTCCAGCGCATGGTTCACATCTCCTTTCAATAGAGGAAAAGCAAACATCTTCAGAAAGTCAGGATCAGTAAACGCAACGTTATTCTTTGCTACGCTTTTCTCACCCGCTCTGAATAAGTAATTATCATTCCAGTGAGCGACACTAACGGCAGATTCAACTCCGCTAAACCCTTCATTCAAAGTAGGGGTCAGTACACGTGGAGTCATATTCCAGCAATGAATAGTACCATTACTCAATTGCTTATTCCATGCCGTGTATAGGCGGTCCTTATTCGGATGAAACTGATCATAACTGAATTCGTTCTGAATCCAGAGACCGAGAAGAATAGCTCCGGTCATTCCGAAGGCCAATCCAAATACATTGATCATGGAATAGCCTTTACTGCGAACCATAATTCGCAAAGCAATTTTGAAATAGTTGGCAAGCATATAAATATTCAATACTGGTTTTATTATTCTGTTTCTTAATACTATTCCAGGTCGAAAGAAGCATATCACACTCCACATCAACCTCCTTCTCGCGTTTCTCTCTCCAATAGTATCTATCTCCTTATTAAATTTCTGGATCAGATCACCTTCAATCTCTTCATATAAATAATCAGGACAAAACCAGGAGAGGAGTTTCAAGGCAACTTTCGGAGGTGTGGATTTACTATTCAATTGTATCGGTCTTTAAAACGATGCTGGATTCTCGATTCTGACAAATATTACCAGCAACCAGAATCCAGTAATAAGTTTCCAGTTTCATCCCGTTATCATTTTCAATTGAGGCACCAGCTTCCATAGATCAAGTCGTGCATCCTTCATCGCTTTCAGCATAGCCATCCCAGCACTGGTGATTGTGAAGATCCGTTTACGTCTTCCTCCTCTTTCATTCGTAGCTCCTCCTAAGCTCGATTTGATGTACCCTTTATCTTCGAGCCGATAAAGCGTAACATGAACAGCACTGAGATTCACTTCGCGTTTTAATCTCGTTTCTATTTCCTCAGCGATAGCAGCTCCATACGCATCCTCCTGCAATGCTGCTACCATCGTCAAAATCAGCTCTTCGAACTCGCCTAAATATTCCTTCGACATATCCTTATATTTAGTATATACTTATATTTTGTTAAGCAAATAAATAAAATAAAATCACAGTTGCAATACCTGTGATTCGATCCAAAGCTGATTTATGGACAAGCGATAAAAGATTGCCATTTTTTTCGCTGTTCTGCATTGAGCGCCAGGGCAACCTGATTATTGTGCTCAGTAATAATTTTATTTATGATTGCGCACAATTCATCTTTACTGGTATAGCTGGCTTGATAGGCCTGGGTCAGTTCCTGATAAAAATCTCTTTTAAGACCGGCTATTTTCTCCTCCTGGCTTACATTTAAAAATAGCTCTTCGCGCATGCGTATCATCTCAAGTTGGGTAGGGTTTATTCTATCCCATTCGGCCGCCTTATTTAAAATTGCCATTATCACAAAAAAACCAAACACAAGAAGGGCGAGGGTTATCTCAGAATCTGTATTGCGTCTCATAAAATCGTGAGCAGTTGGAAAAATGAATGCGATACTCATTTGTCCTGCCATCTATAAGACAGGAAAGAACCAGTGCTCCACTACTAAATGATCAAAAATTTATGCGATAAAATAGTCCCATCTCCCAGCTTACCCAGGTTCGGATGGTTTGGAAAGAGCTTTCAATCGGACGCGTTGGGGAAATGAATTGCTCCACGGTGTAGATGTTATTCACTGTTGTGGAACCGTATTCAACTCGGGAAATTGGTGTTGTTGCAGAAATTAAATTAGTAGAACGAAATACGTTTTGAAGCTGGTAATTCGTTTGCAGCAAATTAAGGAAGCTCCTGCACTGGCATAGAAGCGCGGATGAAAATCATATTGAAGCATGAGCTTCAACTGATTATGCTTCATACGCACAGTATAGTTCTTCTCCATCAGGAAGTGATTGTTTTCCTTTATAAACACCACATCATTCCGCCCCAGAACATTGCCAAAATTGTAAATCAGATTAAATGAAAATTTGTCAGAAACAAATGCGGCAGTTCCTAAACCGTATCCTACCCGATAGCGACCTTTGTCTACGAACCCGAAATTGACCAAAGCATATAAGGGTTTAATTCCTCCCCTAAGCTCTGCGCCTCCATTTGTATATCCGTTGGCTACCAAACCTGCTGAAGCAAAACCCTGCTTGTACAAAAGCGTTTTCGGTGCTATTATTTCCAATGGTTTGAGTGGCGTCAATTCTGGGGTCTTTATTTCTACTGGAGAAAAATGTGGAACAGCGGAAAGTATTCCTGAATAGTTGAATTGTCGGGATGGAATTGGCTGACCAATGAGAGGATTGGCTGATAGATCGGCTGAAGCAATGACAGGGGAAAAGACCTTCACCTCCGGGCTCCGTACAATCTGTTCACTCTTTTTAAGAATAATATATTTTCCCTCATAACGGAATGAGAGATTGAGCTCGTCTCCTATTTTATTCAGCAATTCACTGAGTGGTTGATTTTGTGCTGCAAAGGATATTGTTTTGGCCGGGTCAAGTAAGCTGGAGCTATAGATAAAAAAAACACCGGCCTTCTTTGATATTTTTTCGAGTGCAGATTCCAGGCTTACTGCTTTGCAAGCCAATGTAACTTCTGTGGTTTGGTAATTGGAGAATTGTGCCTTAAGAGATGAAGTACTGGCCAGTACAAAAGCCAGAGAAATACTAAGGACAACCCCTACCCTGCAGTACAAACGTTTGACCATCCTTTGTTACAGCTAGATCTAATGTTTCAGCGACCAAAGATAATATATTCTCGACTGAAGCATTCTCGAAGGTAGCGGTTAGCTTACAATTTTCAATAGCCTTGTTGGAAATTGTAATGGAGTATGGAGTTTGATTTTCTATCGTCCGGAATACTTCTGCCAGTGAGGTATTTTTGAATAAAAATAGGTGAGTCGCATAACCCATCTCATTGACATTAACTGAATTTTTTATCTCTATTGATTGAGTGGATTTATTGATTGTACCGGAAGAACCAGCTTCCAGGTATTTCTCTTCAGCACCCTGTTTACCAGTAGATTGAACCAACACTTTGCCTTCGACAACACTAACCTCTAATTGTCCGTTTCGCGAAATCACATTAAAAGAGGTACCCACTACTTTAATGTCCGCTGAAGGTGTGTGAATAATGAACGGCTTGTTTTTGTCAGGAGTTATTTTGAAAAATGCTTCACCCTCCAGCGTAAGTTCACGTGTGTTACCGTTAAATTCAGACTGATAAACAATCTTGCTCTCTTTGCTCATCGTCACCAGAGATTGATCCGGCAATTCAATCTGCTCAATAGTTTTATGCGTGATCTGCTCAACTGGCGGAATAGATTGTTTCGAAAAATAAAAAGCAATTGCACTTGTTATTAAAATAATAACAAGTGCAGCCGCAGCCCGGAGGAACATTCTATTGGAATAAAAAGATTTAATCTTTACCTGACGAGGTAATTGTTCAGCCACTTTATTCCAGCCGGGAATTTTATCGCTTGTCCGGATTTTTTTCTGTCCGTTCATAGCATTCCAGGCAGACTCAAAGTCTCTATAATACTGTTCATTATCAGCCTGCTCCATCCATTCGTGTAGGGCAATGGCTTCTTCAGGCGTAGCGTTACCAGTAATATACTTGCCGATGAGTTCGTCCGTTATTTCCTTTTCCTTCTCCATACTATCGTTGAACAAATAGGTCGAGCCGTGATCGTAGAATTTTCAATGCCTTGCTGATTTGATTTTCCACCGTGTTGGGTGAGATGCCTAGTTTGGTTGCAATCTCCTGATATCTTAACTCCTCGTACCGGCTCATCTTAAAAATGATTTTGCATTGCTCCGGCAACTGATTAATAGCCTCCTGAATACTTTGCTCAAGTTCACGAGGAAAGACCTCAGGGGCCTGCGATTCACCTAACCATTCATGCGTAACATGATTGATATGCTTTTTTTTCACCTGGCGATGCTCCAACTGATTGATGCATAAATTATAGACTGCCCTGAACAAATATGACTTAAGCTTTTTGATTGATCTGAATTTCGGTTCTTTTTTCCCACCATTTTACAAACATCGATTGAACCAGATCCTCTGCCTCATCCACATCACGCAGAATAGTGAACGCATAGTGACACAGTGATTCATAGTGAACGGAAAATACAGTCTGAAAAACAGACCTGGTTTCCTTCACGAATACCCTGAATGATTTGCTCTTCGATTGCTGCGTCACTTCCTTCGAACTTAGCCTTCTATATCGTAATTCAGTATAATGACAGGAAACCAATAGGTCTCCACTATTTCCAGACCAAATATATTTTAGTCATTCTTCACAAACAGGAAATCGATTGATCTTCCATCGCCAGATGTCGCAGCTTTAAGATTGTTCCCCTCTCTTTTGTAGGTAATCCTCTTGGGGAAATCATGCTGAGGATTCTCACAGGCAAACCCATCCGAACTTATTTCAATTACCTTAAAATAAACTGATCCTTTGTTTTCGGCAACATCAGCTACATAGTAAATCGCATTGTCCTTCACTACGATTCTCAGCTTTTCAACAAATGTAGTATCTGATCCTTTCAGGCTTACACCCACACCGATCCACTCTTTGCCATTACCTTTCCACCAGCGCTCATGGGCAGTCTTTCCTGGTTTAGTATTCGTTCTGGTCCATGTGCCTTCCAGCCAGGATAATTTATCAAAATCTTTATCAGCCATAGATTGTCCAAATGAACAATGAGAAATGATCAGAAATACAACCAAATATTTCATACCAGATATATTTTAAATCGGATAAGCTTATCTCATCGCCTTCTCCACCCGCTTGGCTTTGTTGGAGTAATCAAGTGCCTGCACTTTATGTCCGTAATGTAAACTCGCATTCACTTCGTAGCCTAATAACAAAACCGTAGTGAGCAATTGAATCCAGATCATTAAGGCAATCAGGGCTCCGATCGATCCATACACTTTATTATACGTACCGAAGTTAGTGATGTAATACGAAAAGCCGTAAGAGATCCCTAAACAGGCAAGGGCTGCCAAAAACGATCCGACAGAAAAGAAATTCCAGTTATAGTGTACACCGGGTCCGAAATAGAAAATAAATGAAATCGCAATGAAAAATACCAATAGCAATACAGTGAATCGCAAAGCAAGAATCAAATAGATTGAAGAGCTGTCGATATTGAGCGAACTGAATTCATGAATATGTTCTGTTACGTAATTAATCACCAGTTGCCCTACGATTAATAGAATAATCGCAAGGAAAAGGCTGAGTGACATTGTCAATGTCAAACCAAATGCCGTGATACGCATACGGAAAGGATTTCTCTTTTCTACCGTGCGGTAACAGGCATTAAATGCGCGCATCAATGCCATCATTCCATTTGTCGCCAGGTACATGGCAAAAATAAAACCAAAAGTGAGCAAACCTCCACGCTGATTCTTTACGATATCCAATACTGTACTCGATATTACATCGTACATGCTGGCAGGCATCAATTCACTAAGAAACTCCATGATGCTTCCTGTGGTGATTTCAGGAAAGTAAGGGGTGATGTAAGGTATGAGTGTAAATAAAAAAATGATGGTAGGGAAAATGGCCAGAATAAAATTGTACGCCACTCCGTTTGCACGATCCATAATTTCATCTTCCTGTACATTGTGCAAAAAGATTTTAATGAACCGATACAGCGAAAGATTATGATGCCGCTTGAACTTGATTCCTCATCCACGAGCGACCGGTGCGGGCAGCGGGAACTTTAAGAATACGTCTGCGGAATTTATACTTCATTTAAAGTAAGGTTCTAAAATGCTTTCAAAACTTTTGGCGGTCGACAAGGACGCCCACTCTTCTTATCAACAAAAACAAGAAGCGTTTCTCCCTGGTGGATTAATTCTCCGCCTCATTAAAAATTTCGTATTCAAATTTAATTCGAACTCCTGGCTTCTCCCGAATCGTAGTAACTATTCGCAGCAAATCATCATACACAGCAGCCAAATGGTACCTGGATTTATTTTCCAATACGGGAAGCATTACTCCCATTTCTTCCAGTGCTTTATAACTCAGTCCCAGCTGTCGCATAGCCTCCACTCTGCCCACTTCGTAATACATGGCATAAAAGCCATAGTACACGTACCCCATCTGATCTGTTTCTCCGTAGCGTACCCGAACCTGTGTCTGAGAAACGTACATTACTTATTATTCTTTTTTTGTAATGCTTTACCTTTCTCCTGCTCAATGGTCAATGCAGTCTGATACTTACGTGCATTGGCATTGTGCTCTTTCAGCGTTGTCGCAAAATTATGATGACCTGAGAAATCCTCCTTCGCACACATATAGATATACGTGCTGGGCAAGTAATCCAGCACGGCATCAATCGTAAAAATTTCCGGCATATTGATTGGCCCCGGAGGTAAACCAGTGTGCTGATAGGTATTATAAGGCGAATCAACTTCCTTATGAACATTCAGTACGCGCTTCAATGTGAAATCTCCTACTGCGAAAACTAAAGTTGGATCAGCCTGTAGCGGCATATCCTGCTTTAATCGATTGATATACAGACCTGCAATAGTAGCAGCTTCGTCACCTCTGGTATTTTCCGCCTGTACGATAGAAGCCAATACAGAAACTTCAAGTGGTGTTAATCCGATCTTTGCGGCCTTTTGCTTTCTTTCATCACTCCAGAACTTTACATACTCCGAGTGCATGCGTTCAACTAATCTGTTGGCCGACACATTATAATACACTTCATAGGTATTCGGAATGAACATACTAAGGATGTTCTCTTTATTAAATCCTTCTGTGTTAGTTGCAATGAATTCATCCAATGCCGCATAGAAATCTTCGGGAGCTACAGCAGTATTGTGCGTAATCTTTTCGCCCAACTCACTTAACAAGCGCACATTATTAAATGTAATCTTCACAGGTTCCTGATCGCCAACGCGCAACAGGCGGATTGCCTGAAGGTTAGTCATGTTTCTGCGCAAAGCATATCGGCCCGGGCGAATGCTCTCATCATAATTCATCAGTCTCGCCAAAAAGCTGAATGAAACGAGGTCATCCACAAAACGGCCTTTAGCCAGGTTATCCTGAACATCACGATATGTTGATCCTGCTTTTATAAAAAAGATCCTGTCGTCCTTGTCAACCAGAATGTTAGGGGTATAAATAATCTGGTAGGCATAAAAGGTAAACGAAATCATCAATACGGAGGCAATGAGAAAAAACGCCACCTTCTTTTTTGAAACATCAGCCATAAACGAAATTAAGGCTTCAAAAATACAAAATAGTATAGAGTGATCGGCAACGAACAAATTTTGCAATAATGCCGTTATCTTTCCGTATGGCCGCAGAATTCCTGAAGATTCATCCTGTAAATCCGGAAGCGAGAAAAATCACTCACGTGGTTGATGTACTAAATAAAGGAGGCATTATCGTATACCCAACCGATACTATTTATGGAATAGGATGTGATCTGAAAAATCGGAGAGCGGTGGAAAGGCTTTGTCAGATCCTGGAGATCAAACCGCAGAAGCTTGACTTGTCTTTTATCTGCAACGACCTCAGTCACATTTCAGAATATGTGAAACGCATTGACACTCCGGTATTTAAAATGCTGAAGAATCATTTGCCTGGTCCATTCACTTTTCTTTTCGAATCCAATAGCAATGTTCCTAAAATTCTGGATGTCAATAAGAAAACTGTTGGGATTCGTATTCCTGATCACCACATTCCACGTGAGATTGTAAAACTGTTGGGCAATCCGTTGATCACTTCTTCTATCAAAGACGATGACAAGATCAAAGAATACACGACTGATCCGGAAGAAATTTTCGAAGACTTCAAACACAAAGTTGATCTCGTGATTGATGGAGGAGCAGGCGGGAACATTCCTTCAACTGTAGTAGATCTGTCAAAAGATGAACCTGAATTAATCCGTCAGGGACTCGGAGAATTTAACTATTAAAATTGTTTTACTCTTCGTTTTTAAAACGAGATCAATCACAGTTATTTGAGCCTTAATTTTTCAATTTGAATACAGCACTGATAGAACTTCACTATTTACCGAGCCTGGAATATTTCTGTGCGCTTCGAAACTTTGATGAAGTGATTTTTGAAAAGCACGAGCACTTTGTAAAGCAGAGCTACCGCAATCGGTGTTACATCAATACGAGTCAGGGAATTGAAATGCTGAGTGTTCCGCTTGCCGCCAAACACAGCAAATCGGTGATCAAAGACATTAAAATAGACTACACCAAAAAGTGGCAGAACAATCAGTGGCGCACGATCGAATCAGCGTACCGAAATGCTCCTTATTATGAGCATTATGCAGATGAAATTGAAAAAGCCATTTACGGGAATTTTACTTTTCTTTTTGATCTCAATCTGCATCTGCTGTCATTCTGTCTGCAAAGCATGAAGTGGAATTTGGCCTGTTCGGAAAGTGTGGCGTATGAACAAAATGCAGATAAAAATTACACAGACCTGCGATCTGCCATAAATGCGAAAAAAACGCACCTTGAGAGGCCATTTTACCAACCTGTCCCTTATTATCAGGTTTTTGGCAGCCGTTTTGTAGAAAATTTGTCGCTGCTTGATTCGCTCTTTTGTGAAGGGCCAAATACGTCACGCATAGTTGGTCAATCCAGAGGACAAATTTTGAACAAATAGAATTCAAAAAGCGTTTTTAAAGCGTTTGCAATCCACACCCTAAAGTAGTCTGGCGACACCCAAAAGACTGCTTTGAATTATCAACCTTAAACTTTTACATTTACTTATCTAAAAAGAACATGGCGAACAATATGGAAGCAAAATTCTCCAACCGGGTTAAAGAAGTAATTCAGTTGAGCCGGGAAGAAGCATTACGGTTGGGGCACGATTACATTGGTACTGAGCACCTTTTGCTGGGTATGATCCGCGAAGGTGAAGGAGTAGCAGTGGCCGTGCTTAAAAAATTAGGAGTTCCTCT
>JBGATZ010000068.1:0-14090 GCA_044228905.1 Cyclobacteriaceae bacterium
TTCTCCTTCCGCAGGTTGATAACCAAAATATTTCCAGCCATCGATCACCTGCTCGGGAGAACCTCTGCTGATGCCTAGTTGCAGGCGACCTCCTGAAATTAAATCGGCCGCTCCCGCATCTTCTACCATATACAATGGATTTTCATAACGCATATCAATTACGCCTGTGCCGATTTCAATTTTTTTTGTTTTCGCACCGATAGCCGACAGCAGCGGAAAAGGCGAAGCCAGTTGAGCTGCGAAATGATGCACACGAAAGTATGCCCCGTCTATCCCGAGCTCTTCAGCAGCAACGGCCAGGTCTATCGACTGAAGCAAGGTATCACTTGCTGTGCGCGTATTGTAAGAGGGATTGTTCGACCAATGTCCAAACGATAAGAATCCTATTTTTTTCATAATGCTTTTCTGAGTACAAATAAACTTCCTGTGAACGATTAACAAACAAGTGAGAAGGAAAGTTTGGTTCATTACTGCAGGGCCTTTGCCGATTCATAGCGTTAGCGCATCGTCTCCTTTCCCTTTCCCTGTTCGTAGAGTTAGCGCAGTGCGCTACGAACCAATGCATCCTTAGTTCCTCTGAACTCCTGTCCGTCTGAACTCCCGTCCGTCTGAGCCTGCCTTTGCCGAAACGGCTTCGTGCAGGCAGGCCTGTCGAAGACTGATTACTGAGTTTGACGAAGTTGTTGAAGACTGAAGATAGCTATTCGTCCCCTTTCCTTGTTCGCAGAGTTAGCGCAGCGTCCTTCCCTGTTCGTAGAGTTAGCGTAGCGCTCTACGAACCAATAGATCTCCTAAGATAAATTGTTCGCGATGCAAAGTCAGGCCACAAACTTATTAAATACATCACATGATTGAGTTTATGATGATTCATCCCACATGGAAACTTCCTGGTTATTTTTTGTATATTAACTATATGAAAAATCGATTCAATACCTGGTGCATTACACTAATGCTATTTGTTGTAGTTGAACAAGCCACGGCACAACAGTTTGATTTTAGTAACCTGGTCTCCTCCAAGTGGAAGATGAGTGCTACGGTACAGCCAAACGAGAAATTTCCAATACTGGCCAAAGATGATGTTGTCATCGGGGTGCATACCTATCTCTTTAATGCACCAGTACTCATTGAACCAGAAGCGATGATTTTTAAGGGGGCTGATGTGTTGTATGCGAGAAAATGTGGTTTTTATGTTGAGCTGGCAAAATGTGCAAAGCCTGCACGTGAAATTAGTATCGATTTAATTCACGGGCAGGACCAACCACCTTTGCAGATAGCAATCAATGGAACTAATCTTTTTACTCCGTTAATACCGGGTACTACTCAGGTAATCAATAATGCAATTGTTACCGTTCCACCCGCGGTAGCGGGAGAGAGTGGTTGGAAGGGAAGATTGCTGATAAAAGCGAAAAAGAAAACAGATAAAATCAGGTCTGTATATATAGGCACCAATGATCCTGCATCCGAATTATATGTAGACACAATAGTGGTATCACAATAGCTATTTTGGATCAGGCCTTTGTCTTCGTAGACTCATCGTTCCCGTAGGGACAATATGTTTACTCATTAGTCCCCTTCCCTGTTCGTAGAGTTAGCGTAGCGCTCTACGAACCAATGCATCCTTAGTTCCTCTGAGCTCCTGTCAGTCTGAGCCTGTCGAAGACTGAGTATTGAGTTTGACGAGGTGTCGAAGATTGAAGATAGCTATTCGTCTCATCAGGTCCTGCAAGACGTTACGTTTACTAATAGATGGCATTTAGAATAATCTGGTATTGAAAAGCAAAATACTTATTTGGAACATGCTTAAGTTGATTATAGCTTACCGTCAACTTCGTACGCATGATTTCCTTCTTAGTAAAAATGTTTATCGCAGTGGTTGGACTATTGGCGGCACTGTTTTTTCTGCTGATCGGACTGACTAACCGCAGCCGCTCTTATTTGAAGACAGCGGGGATGATCTTCCTGGTGACCATTGGAGTAATTGTGGCAATCAGTGTCGTTGAGTTTTTACTCCGCGACAGGAACAAGGATTATCAGAACAAAGAGACGGTTCTGGTGGCCATGCGGGAAGCATCGCCAATGAGTGGAATTCACTTGCGGGTGTACTCAGATAGTAGTTATGAACTTGGTGACGGGCAAGACGTTTGGATGAGAGGGGAAGTCAGCATCCGAATGGATACGTTATTCCTTTTGAGAGCGGATAGTGTAGCCATGTCGTTTGTTCTCCACAAAAAAAACTTAATAGAGATTGGCAACACCAAAGTTCGCTTTCTTGAAATAGAACGTAACGAAATTTTAAGAGCCTATTAGCCAATAGTCCTCCATCTCCTGCTGGACTACCTTTCCTGCTCGTAGAGTTAGCGCAGCGCGCTACGAACCAATGCATCCTTAGTTCCTCTGAACTCCTGTCCGTCTGAGCCTGCTTTTGCCGAAACGGCTTCGTGCAGGCAGGCCTGTCGAAGACTGAGTACTGAGTTTGACGAAGTTGTTGAAGACTGAAGTAAGAGCTTTTGTCCCTGATCATCTTATCATTAGTCTCGCAGCGTGCTGCGAACCGAACACCTCTTGTAGTTCACCTCCGCTCCTGTAAGAGCCACTCCGTTTACTAAATTCATTTCATTAACTTCGTAGGTCCTACAGCCTGCATTATGCAACGACTTCTTCTGGCGCTCTCTTTGGTCTTATGTGCTATCGCTTCTTTTGGTCAGATCTATTACAGCAAAAATGATCTTACAATCTGGTCTTCCAACGGTGATGGAAGTCCCGACACGTTTATCACCAACGGCTATTATCCCAAAGTATCCAACGATGGACACTACCTGGTTTTTCTCCGCGGGGGTAGCAGCGATTTGTCGCTCAACGATATCTATATCCGCGATCTGGTCACTACTACCGAGACCATGATCTTCGATAACAATGATCACGTCATCCATTTCGGATGGTCGGCCGATGGAAGCAAAATCCTCTTCGATTACGGTTGTCAGATCTGGACCATGAATCGCGATGGAAGTGGAGTAGCCGGCCTGACTTTCTTCGATTGTTATGACGATGTTCCGAGTTTCCGCGCCAGCGATAATAAGATTGTTCATCACAATCAGTTCTATGGGATCATCACAAAAAACGCGGATGGCTCTTCAAGTCAGACTGTACCCAACACACAGCCCGGTGACTACTGGCCTACGTGGTCTCCCGATGGACAATGGATTTCGTTCAGCCGCAACTCCACGGCAACAGGGGGTGTGTTTGTTGCGCAATACAAAATCAGACCCGATGGTTCAGGGCTCACACAACTTACTCCTGCACTTCCGCCCGGACAAACATTGGGCACAAGCAACGTATGGACCAGTGATGGCGCACACATCATCATGACGGGCGTGGGATGCACCTCCGGAATTTTTGAAATCCCTGCCGATGGAAGCCAGGTAATGAAACGACTCAATGACGTGTTCTCTTCTGTTGCTCCTGATTTTATCGGATCGATCATTGGCACACCTGCGCTGAGCTACTTGCCGCTGACATGCAATCCCCTCATCAGTTCATTCTCGCCCGCAAGCGGACCGGTTGGTACAACCGTAACCATCACGGGAGGAAATTTCAGTACCACGGCAGCCAACAACATTGTTTATTTCGGAGCAACAAAAGCAACGGTCACGAGTGCCACCAACACGCAATTGGTTGTTACCGTTCCGGCAGGCGCAACATTCGAATCCATCACGGCTACCGTAAATGGATTGACAGGATACTCCTCCAAACCTTTTCTCACCACCTTTCCCGGTGGAGGAGTAATCAATAGCTGTACACTTGCACCTGCATTTAATCTGGCGGTCGGTTCACTTCATTACGGATTGAATGCAGTGGATTATGATGGGGATGGAAAAGTGGACATTGCAACCACTACTTATCCATCTAACCAGGTTCAGATTTTCAGAAACACCAGCGTAGTGGGTTCAATCGATGCTTCCTCATTTGCAGGTGCAGTAACACTGTCCACACCAGGCGGTGATCCATATGCGATCCGGTCGGCCGACCTCGATGGGGATGGCAAAATGGATATTGTATTGAGTATGGCAACCACCAACCAACTGGCGCTGTATCGCAATACCAGTACGCCCGGCAATTTATCATTCGATAGTTATGTGTCATTCGCTGCGGGTTCCGATCCGCTCTTTGCATCCATACATGATTTGGATAATGATGGCAAACCCGAAATACTGGTAGTCAATCGCTTTAGCGCCACGTTGTCAATCTATAAGAACACCACTACCTCCGGTGCGTTTACTTCTTCTTCGTTCGCTGCCAAAGTAGACTTTGCCGTAGGAGCAGAGCCCTATGTAGTAAAAGTGGCCGACCTCAACGGAGATACCAAACCCGATGTAGTAGTAACCAACCTGGCAGGCAACAGTCTTTCTGTTTTTGAAAACACTTCGGTTAACGGGGTCATCAACACGTCATCGCTGGCAGCTCCCGTTACGTTAACTACGGGCACTACACCTCACTCTACTTCACTCACTGATTTGGATAATGATGGTCGCATCGACATTGCGGTGGCTACGGTCACTTCCAATATTGTATCCCTATTTAAGAATATTAACTCAGGAACTACAATCACAGCGGCATCCTTTCAGGCAAGAGTAGATTTCCCGGCAGGGTCAGGCGCAGTGGATATTGGTGCTTCCGATATGGATGGTGATGGCAAGGTAGACCTGGTCGTAACCAATCAATCAGACAATACCTTCTCGTTATTTAAAAACACCAGTACGGCAGGCGTCATCGATGCGTCCTCCTTTGCACCGCGTGTTAACTTCACCAATGGTCCCTACACCGCGCCACTGGCATTGGCAGATATGGATGGCGATGGCAAAACAGATGTGATCGCCTGCAGTGTGAACAGCAGCAATGTGAACATCTACAGAAATACCGCAGACACCTCTATACCCACACTCACTTCATTCACTCCTTCGTCAGGGCTGCCGGGTACGACTGTTATCATTGCCGGAACAAACTTCGATCCCACACCGGCAAACAATGAAGTGAAATTCAATGGCGTGACCGCCACCGTAACCGCGAGCACGGCCACCAGTATAACGGCTACGGTTCCGTTTGGTATTGTTGACTCCGGGCCGATCACCGTTACGGTCGCGTGCAATACCGCCACAAGCGCAACCAGCTTCACGGTAAACACCGCGGCACCTTTTGGAAACACCATCACCACCAATGGAACAACCGACTATGTCATCGTGGCCGACAACGCTGCGCTGCGTCCGCTCAGCATGACCATCGAAGCGTGGGTGAATTTTGCAAGCACCGGTTATCAACCCATCATCAATAAAGTGTTGGGCACCGGCAACAGCGATACCTATCAATTGTTTTACGATGGCAGCACGCTGAAGGCAACCGCTATGGATGTGAATGGACTCAATGGCTTTGCATCCTATGCATTCACACCCGTCATCGGGCAATGGTATCACCTGGCCTTTACATATAATGATGCGACTAAAGCCATCACCTTATACATCAACGGTGCCGTGGCAGGTACACATACAGCGGTAGCTTCACCTGGTTATGATGGAGGATCTGTAAGCTGGATGAAGTGCGGATCTGGAATACCGACCGTTCACAAACTGCAATTCAATCCACCATCAATTCAACACTTGCAGGAAGCGAGGCCAATCTGGTTGCTTACTATAAAATGAATGAAGTGGGAGCAGGAGCGGGCATCACCGTGAAGAACAGTGCAACCACAGGTACAACGTTGAATGGTATCACGGTTGGAACTTCATGTACTCCCATCTTCACAGTACAAACGATCTCTTCATTCTCACCTTCCAGTGCACAGGTGGGTACAACGGTAACGATCACCGGAACAAACTTTGATCCTGTGCCCGCAAACAATATCGTTAAGTTCAATGGCGTAACGGCAACAGTCACGGCTGCGACAGCAACTACGCTCACTACTACCGTTCCGGCCGGAACCACAACAGGCACTATCGCGGTAACGATTGGCTGCACTACGGTTACCAGCAGCACACCTTTTACAATCTGTACAGCGCCTGCTCCACCCGCTACTATCGGTTCAAGCCGATGTGGCACAGGAACAGTAACGCTTACGGCTTCGGGCGGATCAAACGGTCAATACCGGTGGTTCACGAGTACAACAGGTTCTCCTATCGCAGGTGAAGTAAACAGTACATTCACTACACCGTTTATTGCTACATCAACAACCTATTATGTTACAATCAATAACAGCGGTTGTGAGAGTACACAGACTCCCGTAGTAGCCACTATCAATACGGCTCCCTCTGCACCGGTCACTACGGGTGCAGAGCGATGCGAAGCAGGAACGTTAACATTAACGGCTTCAGGTGGATCAGATGGCCAATACCTGTGGTACACCAGTACAACAGGCGCTCCAATCACAGGTGAAGTAAACACTACATTTACTACACCGTCTATTGCTACATCAACAACGTACTATGTTTCAATTCATGATGGCACGTGTGAAAGCACACTAACTCCGGTGACCGCAACCATCACTACCATTCCCGTTGCACCGGCTGTGACCGATTCAGATCGATGTGGCGAAGGAACCGTCACGTTAACCGCTTCAGGCGGAGCAGATGGCCAATACCGGTGGTACACCAGTACAACTGGCGCTCCCATTGCAGGCGAAGTAAACAGCACGTTCACCACACCACTTAGTACGACATCAGCAACCTATTATGTTTCGCTGAGCAATGGCAGTTGTGAAAGTGCACCAACTGCGGTAACAGCAACGATCAATGCGATTCCTGTTGCACCTGCAGCTACCGGTGCAAGCGGATGTGCTTCTGCTGCTATTACGTTAACCGCTTCGGGTGCAGTAAATGGCCAATATCGCTGGTATGACGTTGCTTCCGGGGGCAGCGCATTCGCGGGGCAGGCCGATGATTCATTCATCACACCTCCATTACTCAGTACCACTACTTACTTTGTAGCGATCAATGATGGGGTATGTGAAAGTATGCGAACTGCTGTCACGGCCGATATTCAAACCTGCATAGCCAATCAGCCACCGGCCATCAAAGCCACCACCATTGAAGCTCCCATTGAAGGAAAAGTTTCAATATCACTGACCGGCTTACTCAGTGACTCCGACAATAATCTTGATTTCGCTACTCTTCACATTGTGGTGTTTCCTTCCAGCGGAGCGGGTGCATCCATCGATGCGCAACATAACCTCCTGCTGGATTACACAGGCATATCATTTTCAGGAACGGAAAAGCTTACGATCGAAGTATGTGATGCCATGGGCGCCTGTACCCAACGGGAACTGGATATCGAAGTGATCGGTGACATCATCGTTTACAATGGAATATCACCGAACGGAGATCAGCGCAATGAGTTGTTCCTGCTGAAGTACATTGATGACATCGAAGAAACAAAAAAGAACCACGTGTACATTTACAATCGCTGGGGCGATCTGGTATTTGATGTGGCCGACTACAACAATAAGACAAATGTATTTACCGGGTTGAATAACAACGGCAACGAAATTCCTACGGGCACTTATTTCTATCGGGTAGAATTTGTAAGCGGCCGCAAAGCACTCACCGGTTACCTCTCGCTGAAAAGATAAGACGTTCACTACGTTCATACGCTCAGTCCGTTGTCAAGTCTGAGTTGTCAGTCTGAGCCTGTCGAAGACTGAGCATTACCAGATTTTATTGCGTTCACGATTCTTATAGAGTATTAAGTATTGAGTGTCTTTATAAAATCTTTATATCAGCAAATCAAATCTTTATAAAATCTTTATACCCTTCACGATACCTTGCACCTGAAAGAAAGCAGAGGTGTATGAACCGTCAGGTCGTGTTGTTAATCGAGGATGAGGAACAAATCCAAACCGTTCTTTCAATTACATTAGAATCTAACAATTATCACGTTGTTAAAGCCGCTACGGCAAAAGAGGGGCTGATGCAGGCTGCCACTCAGGACCCTGATTTAATTTTATTGGACCTCGGTCTGCCGGATCAGCATGGTCATGATGTCCTGGTTCATCTTAGGGAATGGTATAAGAAACCCATCATTATCTTATCGGCTCAGCATTCGCAGGAAAGCATCATCAACGCATTGAACAATGGGGCCAATGACTACATCACCAAACCTTATCGATCTCCTGAACTGATGTCAAGGATCCGCTCTGCCATTCATGCTTCGCAATCGGAATTGAAAGAGGCCACATTTGATAATAATGGTTTGGTTATTGATTTCGCTTCGCGCAGGGTTAGAAGAAATAACCAGGAAGTAAGACTTACAACCACCGAGTATAACATGCTTTTACTATTTGTCAAAAACGAAGGTAAGGTACTCACTCATCAATATGTGGCCGATCAGGTATTTGGCGCTGTGGAGGATGCGGAGTTACAAAATATGCGTGTTCAGATCGCACAGTTAAGAAAGAAAATTGAAGTAGATCCAAATCGTCCGGCATACATCATTACCGAACCGGGGGTTGGATACCGTTTTATGAGTTCTATACAATAGTTTAATCCATACCTAATCACGATCAACAGTGGAGTCATCCATCAATCATCATCATAAATTATCAACGGGAGGTATACTTATCGCATTGGGTATCATTTATGGTGATATCGGCACTTCACCCATTTACACATTAAAATTCATCGTTGGCGAAAGGCCAATTACCGAAGAGCTTATACTGGGAGGCTTGTCTTGTATTTTCTGGACGTTAACGCTGGTCACATCGCTCAAATACATTTATCTGGCACTGAATGCAGACAATAAGGGGGAGGGTGGAATATTTGCGCTGTATGCATTGGTAAGAAAGTACAAAGCCAGCTGGGTAATTTATCCTGCGATCATCGGTTGTTGTACCCTTATTGCGGATGGATTCATCACTCCGGCCATTAGTGTATCCTCTGCGGTTGAGGGACTGAGATTGATCTATCCCACGATTCCAACAACGGGTATTGTCATTGGGATAATTTTTGTCCTGTTCCTGTTTCAGCAATTCGGTTCTTCGGTGGTCGGAAAAACATTTGGCCCGATCATGACGGCCTGGTTTGTTGTATTGGCTTTGTTAGGTGTAAACTCCCTTTTACAGGAGGCAACTGTTTTGAAAGCCCTCAATCCTTCGTATGCTTTTAAACTGATTGCTCAATACCCAAAAGGATTCTGGCTCCTGGGAGCGGTCTTCCTGTGCACCACCGGAGCGGAGGCGCTCTATTCAGACCTCGGACACTGTGGAAAAGCGAATATTCGTATCGGGTGGATATTTGTTAAAGTGTGCCTGTTATTAAATTATTTTGGACAGGGTGCCTGGCTGTTAACTCAACAAGGAAAAACATTAGGAAATGAAATTCCATTTTTTGCAATTATACCTCCACAATTGCTTTTCCCCGGAATTATACTCGCTACCATGGCTACAATCATTGCAAGTCAGGCGTTAATCTCGGGAACATTTTCGTTGGTGAATGAAGCCATCAAACTGAAACTGTGGCCGGCTACACAAGTGCTGTTTCCAAGTGCCTCTCGTGGACAAATGTATATTCCGGCTATCAATTGGATATTGATGATTGGAAGTATGGCGGTCATTGCAATATTTAAAGAATCATCAGCAATGGAAGGAGCTTATGGGTTGGCAATTACCGTGAATATGCTGATGACTACATCATTGTTGATATTTTACTTTGCCGTAGCGAAGAGGCATCGGCTTACGGCTGCCTTGCTGGCCATCGCATTCTTTTCCCTGGAGGGTATGTTCCTGATCTCCAATCTGGATAAATTCCAGCACGGAGGTTGGTTTACATTTATGATCGCCTTCGTATTTTTTCTGATGATGTTTGTACTTCATCAGGCCAGGCAATTACGCAAGCTGCATACCGAGTTTGTCGATTTGAGACATTATGAAAATGTCATAAAAGATCTTCAGAATGACCTGGAGATACCGAAAGAAGCGACTAACCTGGTTTACCTCGCTGTAGCCGATAGCAGAAGGTATATCGATTCCAACATCATCTATTCGATTATACGAAAGCGACCCAAGCGGGCAGATGCATACTGGTTTGTGCACGTAGAAACGGTAGACAGCCCTTTCACCAGCAAGTATTCGGTTGACACAATCATACCCAAACGATGTTTCTTTGTTAAAATAAAATTAGGCTTCAAGGCTCCCCAGCGTGTGAATCTGTTGTTCAATAAAATTGTACATGATATGGCTGAATCAGGGGAGATCGATTTGATCAGTCCGTATGCACCACTTCAAAAGCACAGTATGACATCCGATTTCAAATTTATTATTTTGCATTCATGGGCATCAGCGAATAGTGAGATCTCAACATTCGATCGCATTATTATTTCCGGGTATAGAATGATTAAATCGATTAGTTTATCTGCGGAAGAAATTTATGGATTAGAAACAGCTAACGTGGAGATTGAGAAGGTACCCATTATGGTAGGGCCGGTTGCTAAAGTACGAATCAGGAGAGAATATAATGTTGAGCAAAAGGCAATCAGCTCGAATGAGGTGTTTGATTGAATATTTCAAAAACCCTGAAAATTTTTATTCCGAAAAGTATTGTTTACTTAAACTAATCTTCTCTTGACAGCCACCATATTAATTATCGATGACGAAGTGACCCTGCGGAATTTGATGGCGCGCGTCATACAACTTGAGGGTTATCTGGTGATTCAGGCCGGAACCATTAAAGAAGGCATTGCTTTCCTGAAAAAAGATTCCGTTCAAGTGGTAATCAGTGATGTGAAACTTCCCGATGGAAATGGAGTTGATCTTACAAAAAAAATCAAACAGGAATTTCCTGCCGTTGAGGTGATCGTGCTTACTGCTTATGGTACTATTGAAGATGGTGTAAAGGCAATAAAGAACGGAGCATTCGATTACCTGACCAAGGGCGATCATCAGGAAAAGATTTTGCCTTTAGTGAGCAAAGCATCCGACAAGGCATTACTGCAACAAAAAGTGCTGCAACTGGAATCGAAGCTTCAGAATAAGTTAGGGTTCGCTACCATACTTGGCAATACGAAATTGATTCAGCAGTGTATTGATCTGGCGCGTAAAGTTGCTGCTACAAATACCACTGTATTGCTTTTGGGTGAAACCGGTACAGGTAAAGAAGTATTTGCGCAAGCCATTCATTATGAAAGTTCAAGAAAGGAAAATTCGTTCGTTGCGCTGAATTGCAGTGCTTTCCCAAAGGACCTTCTGGAGAGCGAGTTGTTTGGGCATGCCGAAGGGGCATTTACAGGAGCAACAAAATCTAAAAAAGGATATGTCGAAGAAGCACATGAAGGCACATTATTTCTCGATGAGATTGGTGAAATGAATATCGACCTGCAGGCCAAGTTGCTGCGCGTGTTGGAGACCGGGGAATATTACCGTGTAGGTGAAAGCAAAACAAGAAAGGTAAATGTGCGCTTTATAGCAGCTACCAATCGACACCTGGAAAAAGAAGCAGAACTTGGACATTTCCGAATGGATTTGTTTTATCGGCTTTCTGTATTCAGTATTGCTTTGCCTGCGTTACGGAACCGCCAGGCCGACATTCCCGTTCTGGCCGGTTTCTTTATCACACAATTTTCACTGAAGACTAATAAGAAAAACATTAAAGTGACGGAGGGCTTTCTTCAGGCTTTACAACGACATACCTGGAAGGGAAATATTCGTGAGCTAAAGAACGTGATCGAACGCAGTGTAATTTTATCGGATAATGAATTGGAATCGAGTGTGCTTCCTCCTGATTTTACATTGGGAGAAGAATCTCATTCACTGAAACTGGCAGATGCAGAGAAAGTACATATCCGTAAAGTACTTCAGTCTACGGGAGGCAACAAAACGCAGGCAGCAAAATTACTTGACATCGGACTGACCACCTTATATCAAAAAATCAAAGATTATAATCTATAAGCTGTGTCAAGGTACTTGTGTCTCTAGCGAGGGATCCAATCGCATCGCTGTGCATAAACAATACTTACCTTCGGTGCGTTTCAATATATCGCAGTTCACGCACGATTCACATCCCTTCCAGAAATTTCTATCGGTTGGCATATCCGCAAAGGGACAGGGCGGAAGCCAAGATACCAACTGCGTTTTCAATTCACTGCTTCAGCACGTCCGGTTCAGATTACTCCAATTCAGAAAACACCCTGCAGAATCCGAAGGGTCTGAAAATGATATCCTGCTATAATTGGTTGATTACCTGTTTATTGTTTTAAGGGCACAGGCATTGCCCGTGTGCTTTCAAAAAAATACATCGATGATCACTGAACGAATGGCGCTGGTTATGCTGGATGGAGAAATCGCTACCAGCGCAAATGATCCCCACTATACCAAACGATACGATGAGTCGATTCAGCGATTTGCTCAGGCTACGCTGACGCTGTGTGAACAGAAAAATTTTAAGAAAGCGGATCGCTATCTGAACGTAGCTCTTAAATTTTTTAAGGAAGGAAATGACACGGTACGTAATGGAATTGTTAATGTCTTCCTCTATACGGTTTCCATCTTCCTGGATACACACCCGGTTCAGAAGAAATGGATCGAGGCATATCTTCCTAACGAGCTTCAAAAGGAATATGTGCGACAACTTTATTCAAGTGGAGTATAAACTTAATATTTATCAATATGATGACCATACTAATGATCGCGCTTGGCCTGGTGGGGTTCTGGCTAGTGTATAAACTTATCAATGTTTTTGACAAAATATAGATGATATGATGATCACGCTTTTTATAATCTGTATCCTGTTGTTTGCTTATCTGCTATATGCACTAGTTAAACCAGAAAAATTCTGATCAATGATTAACTACAAATTAAATGAATACTGAAATTTTAGGAATCGCAGTGCTTTTTATTGTCACTGTCCTCATCGCCATTCCATTTGGTAAATATTGTGCTAAAGTTTTCGAAGGAGAAAAGACCTGGCTGGATTTCTTCGCTCCGCTGGAAAAACGTGTTTTTGCATTATGTGGAATAAATCCGGAATTAAAAATGGACTGGAAAGAAAATGTGAAGGCATCGCTGGTGCTTAATTTTATTTTCTTCCTCTGGGGAATGCTGGTGTTGCTTACTCAATCGATACATCCCTTCTGGAATCCGGATGGAATCAGTAGTATGGAACCCACTACTGCATTCAATACGGCAATCAGTTTTATGACTAATACCAATCTTCAGCATTACAGCGGAGAGAGCGGTGCAACTTATCTGACTCAGTTATTATTGTTTTGCTTTTTACAATTTGTAAGCGCGGCAACAGGTATTGCAGTAATGGCAGCTTTATTTAAAGCCATCATTCAACGGCAGGTATCGGATTTAGGTAATTTTTATAATCTGTTCCTGAAGAGCTGCACACGCATTTTGCTTCCTGTATCTATTGTGGTGGCTATTTTATTAACGCTGCATGGAACACCCGCTACTTTTGAAGGTGCGAAACAAATCATTACCATGGAAGGGGATACTGTAAATGTGGCACGTGGACCCGTTGCTGCGATGGTAGCGATCAAACAGGTAGGTACCAATGGAGGCGGATACTTTGGCCCCAACTCTACACATCCATTCGAGAATCCGGATTACTTCACCAATCTTGTTGAGAATTTTTCAATACTGATTGTTCCCATAGCTCTGGTTTTTGCTTTTGGATTTTATATCCGCAAACCAAAAGTGGGTTATGCATTCTTTGCTGCCATGTCAATGGTGTTCATCTTCTTCGTTGCAGTAACCAGTTACTTCGAATCAGCCGGTAATCCTAAGATTGAAGCGATGGGCATTCAGCAACAAATGGGTTCCATGGAAGGCAAAGAAGTTCGTTTTGGTGCAGCTGCCAGTGCATTCTGGGGAGTGTCTACTACGTCTACATCTAATGGATCAGTGAACTCCATGCACGATAGTCAAACTCCCATCTCTGGCGGAGTGTATATTCTCGACATGATGATCAACGCTATCTATGGAGGAGCAGGTGTTGGCTTCATTAACTTCTTCGTGTTTGTCGTTATTGGCGTATTCATTGCCGGACTAATGGTAGGACGAACACCTGAATTATTCGGTAAGAAGATAGAAGCCAAAGAAGTGAAGATTGCTG
>JBGATZ010000069.1:0-14125 GCA_044228905.1 Cyclobacteriaceae bacterium
GCAACTACAGGCAGATGCTCTTGAATTCTTCAAGAACCTTACTGCACGTCCGGCATGAAGATCTACCGACAACGATCATTTCCCCCCGAAGTAGTTGCTTCTTCGCTGGCGGATATCATGTTCTTTCTGTTGCTGTTCTTTCTGATTGTAGCCAGCGTAGCCAATCCCAACGTGATTGGTGTGCAACTACCCACAGCCAGAACAAATCAAACCATGATGAAGGAAGAGCGCATTACGCTCACCGTAACAGATGACAAAAAGTACTTCATCGATTCGAAAGAAATTTCATTCAGTGCGCTGGAAGAAGAACTGCAAAAAAAGGGAAGTCAGATTCCTGCCCCTACTTTGATTATCCGGTTCTCACATAATCTCACCGTTCAGGATCTGATCGATGTGATGAGTGTGGGCGCAAAGTATAAGGTGAAGATGGTTCTGGCAACCAAACACATTTAATCAGTTAGTTATTAATTATTCATTCACGGCTTTAATAAAAAATAATGAGCGCACAGTGGAGAGCTAGAAAAACACAGGCCATGTTCGACAATGACGTTCGCGACAGCGGACTGAAACGTGTGCTTAACAAATGGAATCTTACAGCCATTGGTATTGGTTGCGTGATCGGAGCCGGAATCTTTGTGATGCCTGGCTTAGCCGCCAAAGAATTTGCCGGTCCATCATTAGCTATTTCGTTTATCATTGCAGGCTTAGGTTGCGCCTTTGCTGCACTTTGTTATGCCGAATTTGCTTCGATTATTCCTGTAGAAGGTTCCGCCTATGCCTACTCGTATGCTACCATGGGGGAATTGTTTGCCTGGATCATCGGATGGGATCTGATCATTGAATACTGTATGTCGTCTTCCGTGGTTGCTGTAGGCTGGTCGGGGTATTTTTTAAAATTCATGAATCTTTTTAATGTTCATTTACCAATCTGGATGGTGAATGACATCACTACGTGTAAAAATCTCATTGCGGAAGCTACGAGCAAAGGAACACTGGCAGAATTGGGAACTCACTTTTCTTCTTTGGAAATCCCGCACCTGTTCGGAATCGATATTGCAATAAATCTTCCGGCTGTAGCAGTTACTCTGGTTATCACCGGAATCTTATTGATAGGTATAAAAGAAGCGGCAGGAGCCAACATGGGACTTGTGATCCTGAAGGTAGCAGTGGTGATTTTTGTAATTGCAACAGGCGCGTTCTTCGTTGACACAGCGAACTGGACTCCGTTTATTCCTGAACGCGCACTCAATAACAAGGGCGAGATGTCATTTGGCTATCCGGGAATCATGATTGGTGCCGCTTATATATTCTATGCGTTCATTGGGTTTGATGCAGTATCCACGCAGGCAGGTGAAGCGAAGAATCCAAGGAAAGATGTTCCTTTTGCGATTATCATGTCGCTGGCCATTTGTACAGTCTTATATATCGCGGTGACACTTGTGCTTACCGGTATGGTGAAGTACACAGATCTTGATATTACAGCACCTATTGCCGCTGCATTCGGACAAGTAGGGTTGAATATCTCGGTATGGTTTATATCTGTTGCAGCCCTTGCTGGTTTAAGTTCCGTATTATTGGTAAACACGCTTGCGCAATCCCGGTTATTCCTTGCAATGTCCAAAGATGGTCTGTTGCCTCAGAAGCTTTTTGGTACTATCCATCCTAAATTCAAAACACCATTTTACGGAACATTGCTGATCGGAAGTGCTACCGCAACGATCGCTGCGGTTGTACCTATTGAAACGATTGCCAAACTGGTGAATATCGGAACGTTGTTCGCCTTCACTATGGTTTGTGTGGCCGTGCTGGTATTGAGATATAAGTCACCAGAATTGAAAGGCTCATTCAGAGTACCGTATCTCCCGATCGTAGCTACGTTAGGAATTTTATTCAATGTGAGTCTGATGTTCAGTCTTAAATGGGAGAACTGGGTACGACTAATTATCTGGCTCAGTAT
This sequence comes from Cyclobacteriaceae bacterium, assembly GCA_044228905.1. GTDB lineage: Bacteria > Bacteroidota > Bacteroidia > Cytophagales > Cyclobacteriaceae > ELB16-189. The sequence continues at coordinate 1,958 of JBGATZ010000069.1, forward strand.
CGGACTATTGGTGTATTTCCTATACAGCCAGAAAAATAGTAAACTGAGAAAGCTCAACGAAACAAAGAATAACTAGAAGTTATCTCAAACCAGCTTCAGGTGTCAGCCTGAGCCTGTCGAAGGTGATTGGTTATCTAAGTAGGTTTCGACAAACTCAACCTGACAGTTCAATTTTTGAGATAACTAGCGAAAAGCGGGATTAGTGAGTCCCGCTTTTTTATTTATGCCGGTTGCATTGCATTCAGCGCTTCCTGCGGAGATTTCAAATAGAGATCGTAGATGAATTGTGTTTTACCCACACGAATCTCATATTCATTTTTCTCTACTGCTGCGATGAATTCTTCAGCCACTTGTGAAGGAGGAATACCTGTCTTGCCATTAATTGGAGCTGAGAATTCTGTATTAACCAATGGAGGCATCAGTTCAAAAACTTTCACATTACCTGTACGGCTCAAAGCTACACGCAATGACTGTGTGTAAGAATGTAACGCTGCCTTACTTGCCGAATAAGTAACTAAACTGCCCGGAACAAAAGCCACAATCGATGACACATTTACAATCGCTGCTTCTTTCTGCTTACTAAGTATCGGCAGCAATTTCTCGTTTAAACGAATAATGGATAAATAATTGGTGAGCATTTCATCTTCGGCAATCTCAGAAGCATTCTCTGTTTTAATGATGTCATACAAAACGGCTCGACCTGCATTGTTGATTACCATATTGAGATCCGGAAATTCCTTAGTCAATCTTTCTGCGAGAGCATTGGCATCTTCTTTCCTGCTTACATCGCTCACGATACCTGTTGCATTTTTCAGTTGGCTCAATGCTTTATCCAGTCGTTGCTGATCTCTTCCTGTGATGATTACTTTATTTCCTTTTGCTGAAAGTTGTTTTGCGATTTCCAGCCCAATGCCTGCACTGCCTCCGGTGATCAATACCGTGTTGTTGATTGTTTTCATGTTTTTAACTTGTTTATCCTTATCTATAATTAACTGACCGATCGGTCAATTTTTAATCAAAAAAAATCAGATTGATTTTTCTTCAATTTCATTTTTAAGTATTCTCAAAATCACTTTCATTTTATCATTGTTCCCCGCTACTCTGTTTATCAGAATTCCTCCTTCTATCATGGCAAATGCTTTAATGGCAAACTCTTTCGCATTCCACGTTTTGATGAATTCATTATTCTTTATCCCTGACTCAATAATGTCGGCAATACTTTGATGAACTCCTTCAATGGCTTTGTTCACCTTTTTACGGATAACCGAATTGGTATCATCTGCTTCAATTCCAAAATTGAGCATGGGGCAACCACCTGCAATCACCGGATTGGATGAATCTGTAAATGCATCAATAAACGCAATCAGTTTTCCCTTCGCTGTTTTTGCTTTGTTCACTGCTTCGGTGATCTTATCAGCAAAAGATTTCAAGGTATAGTCCACGGCACAATAGGACAACTCTTCTTTATTCTCAAAGTGAGTGTACAGACTTCCCTTGGCCAGGTTGGTGGCCTCCATAATGTCACTCATGGCAGTAGCAGCTACTCCTTTCACATTAAAAATCGGTGCTGATTTCTCAATAATAAACTGCCGTGTTTTCTCTGCTTTTGTCATGATAGTACTACAACGCAAAAATATGACCGATCGGTCAATTAAATCTGATTTTTTGTAAAAAATTATTCAAACGTTCGTTTTCGACTTATTGAGAAGGTTTTTCAGCTTTAATGAATTAAATGCCTGGTCAATAGTCCATTGAGTTAGTAGACAATCATATTTTTAATATCTTCGCGCCCAAATTCAGGACTCCGGATCCTGCCAGCATCACAACCGATCCGGGCAGAATTCGTAAAATCCTTTTCCACACGAATGATTGAATTAAAGAACGTTACTAAAAAGTTTTACCAGAAGGATCGTGAAGTAACGGCTTTGAACGATGTATCGCTTCACGTACCTCAGGGAAAGATCTTTGGAGTGATTGGGATGTCGGGTGCAGGAAAAAGCACATTGATCCGGTGTGTTAATCTATTAGAGAAACCTACTTCGGGAGACATCATTGTAGATGGCAAGCACCTGATCCGCCTGTCCAATTCTCAACTTGCCCAGGAAAGGAGAAAGATTGGAATGATCTTTCAGCACTTCAATTTATTGTCCTCCAGAACTGTTTTTGAGAATGTTGCCTTTCCATTAGAATTGTCAGGCACATCGAAAGCAGAGATTAAAGAAAGAGTAACAGAACTATTAAAGCTGGTAGGGCTTGCAGAAAAAATCAATGATTACCCCGCGAGTTTATCAGGCGGACAAAAACAACGTGTAGCCATTGCACGCACATTGGCCAACAATCCAACCGTACTATTATGTGATGAAGCAACAAGTGCGCTGGATCCAGGTACTACACGATCCATTCTCAATCTATTGAAGGATATCAACAAGCGTCTCCATATTACCATGCTACTGATCACTCACCAGATGGAAGTAGTGAAATCGATTTGCGATGAAGTGGCGGTGATCAGCCACGGACAATTGATTGAACAAGGAACTGTTGGAGAAATCTTTGCCAATCCGAAACATGAGTTAACCCGTGACTTCATTGCTTCGTCATTGCATATCGAAGTTCCTTCAACCTATGCAGAGCGATTAAAGCCTTCTTACGAGAAAGGATTACACCCGTTGGTTCGTTTGGAACTTACGGGCAAGACGGTTGATGAACCGGTTCTTTCGGAAGTATCGCGTTTATTTCATACCGATTTCAAAATTGTGAGTGCACAAATGGATCATGTGGGTGAAATCAATTTTGGAGTAATGCTCATTCAGCTTTCAGGCAATCCGGAAAACATTGAGCACGTGATCCGTTATTTTGTTGATAAACATATTAAAACGGAGATCATTGGCTATGTCTGATGCGCTTTTATCATTGCTGTTAAAAGGAACCTGGGAGACAATCGTCATGACGTTTGTCTCCGGCTTCTTTGGCTTTGCATTGGGGCTACCTGTGGGAATCTTGCTTTTCCTGACACGCAAAGGACAAATACTGGAGCAACCTGCTTTTAATCGTTCGCTATCAATAGTTGTAAATATTTTCCGTTCCATTCCATTTATCATTTTGATTGTATGGATGATTCCATTCACTCGCGGACTGGTAGGGACATCCATTGGCGTAAAGGCTGCCCTGGTTCCGTTAAGCATCGGGGCTGCTCCTTTCATCGCACGATTAGTAGAAAATATCCTAATTGCATTACCTCCGGGATTGATTGAAGCCGCCCGTGCACTGGGTGCAACTCCCCTTCAAATTGTGTGCAAGGTTTTATTACCGGAAGCCCTACCTTCACTTATTAATGCCGCATCGATCACACTCATTACGCTGGTGGGATATTCTGCAATGGGTGGCGCTGTAGGTGCCGGAGGATTAGGTCAGGTAGGTTATCAGTACGGATACATCGGCTATGATGCGATGATTATGAACTCCGTATTAGTGCTGCTCGTATTACTGGTGTTTCTCATTCAGTTTTCGGGAGATGTATTAGCCAGACGTTTTGATCACAGATAGAAATAATAGTTAAAGAAATGAATACCAGAACGAAATCCTTTGCCTTAATCATATTTACTACACTCACCGTTGTATTAACTAATTGCGGTGGAAAGAAAGCTGTTGACCCGAACTACATCAAGGTAGGTGTGGCTGCAGGACCCGAGTTTACGGTAGCACAAGTCGCACAGAAAGTGGCGCAGGAAAAATACGGACTCACGGTTGAACTGGTTTCCTTTAATGACTATGTCATTCCAAATGAAGCATTGAACCAGGGCGACATTGATGTGAATGCGTTTCAGCATAAGCCTTACCTGGATGAGCAATCTAAACAACGTGGTTATAATCTTGCGGTAGTGGGTAAGACATTCGTTTATCCTATTGCTGCCTATTCCAAAAAAATTAAAACACTGGATGAGTTACAACCAGAGAGCACTGTGATCATTCCCAACGATCCAACTAACGGAGGACGTTCATTATTACTCATGGAAAAAAATGGATTGATCAAATTGAAAGAAGGAATCGGATTACTTCCTAAAGTGACTGACATCTCGGAGAATCCTAAAAATCTGAAAATACTGGAACTGGAAGCACCCCAATTGCCACGAGCATTGGATGATCAGAATGTAACTATTGCCATCATCAACAATACGTTTTCATCTGCAGCTGGTTTAGTTCCTGCCCGCGATGCGTTGTTTGTGGAGGACAAAGACTCACCTTATGTAAACCTGATTGTATCACGAGTGGATAACCAGAATGAAGAGAAAGTGAGTAAGTTTGTAAAGGCATTTCAATCAGAAGAAGTAGCGCAAGCTGCTGAAAAAGAATTCAAAGGCGGAGCAGTCAAAGGGTGGTAGTTTGCTTCTGCATCTTTAAGAAGATAAATCCTGCCACGCCTGCAAGCGTGGAGGTGATGATGATGGCTATCTTCGATCCATCAATAAAACGCTGATCCTTGAACGCAAGGAGTGTTATAAAAATCGACATCGTGAATCCGATGCCTCCCAATATGCCTGCTCCAAAAATATGTTTCCAGTTGAGATCACCTGGTAATCTCGTCAGGCTGGCGAGAGCCGATAAATAAGAAAAAAGCGTGATCCCCACGGGTTTACCAATAAAGAGCCCCGCAGCTATTCCAATACTGTTCAATTCCATTAACCCGGCAATCCATTGTGCAGGGATCACAATGTTTGTATTCGCCAACGCAAACAGCGGAAGAATAATAAACGATACCGGAAAGTGAAGAAATTCCTGAAGCACATAGGAAATAGATTTTCTATCCCCCGTTCCAAAAGGAATCGCGAAAGCAAGCAACACTCCGGAGATGGTAGCGTGAACTCCTGAATGCAACATGAAATACCACATCACTACTCCACCAATAAGATAAGGAATGAGGTTATGAATTTTCATCCGGTTGAGCATAATCAGTAAACCGAATGTACCCAGCGCAATAAACAGATTCATCCATTGAAGTGTATCGGTATAAAAAACAGCAATGACCAGTATTGCGCCAAGGTCATCAATAACAGCCAGTGCGGTGAGAAAAACTTTAAGGGAGAGGGGAACTCTATTTCCCAGCAACGAAAGTACAGCCAATGCAAAGGCAATATCTGTTGCCATGGGGATTCCAACACCAGATTGAGTGGGAGTATTTGCATTAATAAAAAAATAAATGCCCGCAGGAATCAACATTCCACCTAGTGCTGCGATGACCGGAAGCATCGCCTTCTTAATGGTAGATAGTTCTCCAATGTATACCTCACGTTCCAGTTCCAGGCCTACGAGGAGAAAGAATATAGTCATCAACCCATCGTTAACCCAATGTGCGGAAGTATGACCAGCTACTTCAAAATTCCATAACTGATTATATATCGATTGGAATGGAGTATTGGCAAAGATAAGAGACAGCACTGTGCATGCCATCAGTACCAGTCCCCCAGACTTCTGGTTATTAAAAAAATCTTTGAAGAGCCTGGTCAACAGCGAGACTATTTAAACACGGCTAAACCTGCTCTCACTACTTCAAGGTCCTGACCCGATGTCATACCGGATACGCCAATAGCACCTATAATTTTGCCATCCGAATAGATTGGCTCTCCACCTTCTAATGGATAGACGGGTAATGAAAGAACACGAAGTCCTACCCCACCATTGGCGATTGCATCTTCCAATGCTTTGGTTGGGCGTTTAAAATTATTAGCAGTCTTGGCTTTTCCAATAGCTACATCAATCGATGCTACCTGGGTGTTGTCCATTTTCTCCAGGAACACCAGATTACCACCCGTATCCACGATAGCAATAGCAACCGTGTACTGCTTGCTAATCGCAAATGCCTCAGCAGCGGCAACAATCTTTTTTGCATTCTCCAAAGAGATTGGCATACCATAAGGAATAATAGTTGCCGGTGCTTGAGTGGCGGTTGTCGCTGTTGTCTTTACAGGCGTTTGCGCATTGGCGGCAACTACGGCCAAGAACAGAACAGAAAATAGCAATGCTTTCATTTGGTTTATGGATTTGTCATCGAAAGTTAGATAATTATTAATATCGATTGGCTAGCGTGTCAAAAGTTGTTCAAAGAACCCGCCAATCTGCTTTTCACGATCGACAAAATGGATTTCTAAAATCCAGTTACGCTCTTTTCCTTCTTTATCTGGTAAGAACATGTCGTTATGATTTTCCGGATGAACGTACAGTCCAAAATTCCCCGGCTCCAATCGTTCATGGGGGAATTGCCCGATAAGATGACCTGCAATGTGCGAACCATATTCCCAACCGTACCGATGAGCCAGGTCAGTTACATATTTATAGTATTCCGCGCCCGTCAGTTCAGTTTGTTGATGAAACCATTCTTTAGCTTCATGCCAGGCTGTTTCTATATCCTTTCTCAATTTATATTTGATCGGATCATTTCCGATAACATACGTCCTTCCAAAATCTGCTTCCCAGTCTTCGAAGATCGGTCCAAAGTCAACAAATAAAATATCGTTTTGCTGTATTACCAGATCGGGAGGATTTTCATCATATGGCTGGAGCGTATTTGGCCCACTTCTAACTATCCGCTTATGCCAGTATTTCTCAATACCAAACATTTCTTTCGCGAGTTCAAAAACGTCTGTATTGAGTTGGCGTTCCGTTTTTCCGACAACAATAAGTTTACGATTTTCAATCTCTTTAAATAAAGATGCGGCCTTTTCTTCCGCTTCAATTAATTGCAGTTTTGAATTTCCCATGCTTTTTTATTCAAAATTAGCAGTGAGCTTTAACGAAAAAATTATCCTGTGACAACTAATAAGTTACCGGATCGTTTTTCTGATACGACTTAAGGAGGTAGGTGTGACGCCAATAAACGAAGCCAGGAACTTCTGAGGAATGCGTTGCATATAAGCTGGCTTTTCCAACAAACTAAGATAGCGTTGTTCTGCAGAATCTTTTTGAAGAGAAGTAAATCGCTCGATCAGGTTCAATACTACGTCTTCCCAGAATTTACGCATCATCTCCTGCATCTCAGGAAAAGTAACATACAGTTTATTCAGTTCTTCTTTCGGAAGATACCAGATTGCAGTTTCTTCAATAGCTTGTAAAAAATATTCAGAAGGTTTCTCGCTTATAAAACTATAAGTCTCAATTGCTGAGGAGTGATTAAAAGAAAACCAAACGGAGATTTCAAGATCATTATGAATGTAGTAAAGCCGCAGGCAGCCCTTTTCAACAAAAACAATATCCTTGCAAATTTCTCCAGCCTTCAGTACAAAGTCATTCTTTCCAATAATTCGTTTTTTAAACCTTGCTGCAACTGCTGTTAGCTGATCCTCGCTCATACTCACATAGTGCTGAATGAATGCTTTCAATTCGGGTGTCATCGTATGTCTTACAAAGCAAGAATTTCAATATTATAAGATTAAAAACCAAATATTGAAATAGCATACTTCTATGCCTCGCGCATAAACACTCAGGACTAATTCATCATTGAACTAGGTACCACTCCAAATTTTTTCTTAAAAGCTGTGGAGAAATGATTACTGTTTTTATAGCCAATGATGGACGCTACTTCATTAATGGGCCTTCTTTGTTCCCTGATCAGCATCTGCGCATGTTCCATTCTTTTCGAAATGATGTAGCTGAATACGGAGCAGTTGAACAGCGTACGGAAAACCTTCTTCAATTTAAATTCATTTATTCCAAACCTGCGGGCAAGAGACTTAAGGGAGTGTGTATGAGTGAAAGTACTATCGAGATAATTTCTGATTTCACGAAACAACATTTCGTCTTTTTCATTAACCACAAAAACCACCTCTTCTTTCCGCACATCGGTAACAAACATCACGGCATCATTAGCAATCAAAAGGCCTTGCTGCTGATTTTTATTGTTTAAAAGTATGCTCTTGTCGGATAGGTCAGAAGATTTGGTATAATACTCTCCCTGTGAAGGAAAGTAAAAACCTGATGTATCCGGATTTGAAGATTTAGAAATCGTCAATTGATTTTTGTCGGTGGCTATTGTGTTCTCACCGGCTAATGCGCTGAAAAGATTGAAAGCTGTCTCCATGATCTGTTACAATTCGTAAGCAATATATCCCCCCAAACGGGCGAAGGCAGGGTCATGGATAGGCAGTAATGGCCAATTGAGAATTTTGTCGGGTGAACTGTAAGAAAGGTCAGATAGACCGGATGGCCCAAAAAAGTGATTATTTACCCAGCCAAAGCTTAAAATCGTTGACTTTTTCCCGGCTCACCAGCACCTCTTTATCGAGGACAGGAGAAAGGCTGAGGAGAAGCCGGTTTCCATGATAACTGGAAATCTCCTGTACACTGTTTACTGAAATATAAAATGACCGGTTAATTCGAAAGAATAAATCGGGGTGGAGCAGCTCCTCTAACTCATCCAAGGTATGATCAAAAATAAATTTCTGATTTGTTGTTGTGTTCAGGTAATTGATCCCCTCATCGCTGAAGAAATAAGAAATTTCCTCCGTTGGAATGCTGATCAGCTTTTGTCCTTTCTTTACAAGGAAACGCGATTTGTATTTTCGATGCTTGCGTTTTTCGGATTGGATATCGTTGATCAATTCTTCGATGTTTGGAAACCTGGACTCCGGCTTAAGAAGAGTGGTCAGATTTTTAAACTTGGCCAACGCTACTTCCAGTGAAGCCTTGCTAACCGGTTTGAGTATATAATCAACACTATTCAGTTTAAACGCTTTAATTGCATACGTTTCAAAAGAGGTCACAAATACAATCATGCAGGGAGGATTGACCGCCTTGAAAATATCAAAGCTCTTACCATCTTCCAGTTCGATGTCTGAAAAAATAAGATCAGGGGCAGGGTTTTCCCTGAACCACTGAATTGCCGAGTGCACACTTTGCAAACGTCCTACAATCTGAATTGCCGGATCAATTATTTTCAGAAGTTGTTCTGTTGTATCTGCAATGATCCGGTCGTCCTCTATCAACAATACATTCATCCCTGAATCAAAAAAAATTCACTCGCAAGTTACGCATGATCCGGCTAACATCATTCTCTTTTTCAATCAGAGTTTTCGCTCATTATCCGACTTTACATCGAACACATTAACCATTGTCTTTGGTACCATGAATTCTTTGGTTCATGCAATCGTTAGAGGATGTAATGAAAATTTACATACCTGATCAATGATACATATTAATGTGATTGAAGGAAGTTTCAAAATGATTTATTTCCGGTTGCACATCCCTTATCTCAATGGAAGATTTAAAAGAAACTCTAAACCGCCTCAAGGCTGCACTCAGCTTCTCAAAAAATATCATTAATAAACACGCGGGAACTCTTCAGGAAAAAGAAAACCGGCTAGCCGTACATTCATCAGGCCGCCCTGGTCAGATTACACAGTTTAGTCTTGAGCAGGATGTGAAAAGTGGTACCCCGTCCTAGCTCGGATTCGACCCATATCGAGCCTCCAACACTTTCAAGGAAGTCCTGGCAAATCAGCAAGCCCAATCCGCTGCCTACTTCGTTACGTGTACCAGGCATGGAAAATCGTGTGTTCCAATTGAAAAGTCTTTCAATGCTTGTTTCTGAAATGCCGGTTCCTGTATCACTTACCGTTATGGCTATGCTGTTCTCTGAACGTTGCTCGGCAGAACAGACGATCTCCCCCGCTTCTGTAAATTTAATGGAGTTTGAGACCATATTCCGCAAGATCAACCGAAGCAATTTCAAATCGGATATCACGATCATTTCTGGCGTCTGATTTACCAATCTGTTATTCTTACGTTTAGACGCTTCTGCTAACTGTCCGAAACATTCATCCACCACGTCTGCCAGATTGATCTTTGCAAGATCCTGCCTTCCTTCAATTTTGTAGAGCGACCAGGCAAGCAGGTCTTCTAATAATTCCTTTGTGCCCGTCACCCTCTTTTCGATACTGTACAGAATATTATCGAGTTCTCTTCCCGTCAATGTACCGGAATGACGCAACCCCAACAGTGACAACATTCCATTCACAGGACCACGAAGATCATGTGACAGGATTGACAATAACTTACTTTTCAGCAAATCGGATTCTTCCAAACGCTCTTTCGTCTCATAGAGAATCCTTCGTTCAACACTTAAGGCAGTCAGCATTTTAAAATTTGCCTTCATGACCTTTATAGAAGAAGAGGTAGCCAGCAGAGATAACACCGAAGCTGAAAATAACAACGGCAAATGAATGATCAGGTCTTTTAATTGAAAATGCAGAAGCACCACATAAAAGCTCAAAATGACCGGAGTAACAATAAGCATGGCTCTTGTTTGTAACCGGATTGCACTGGCTCCGAAAATGCATAGTGACAAACCAGTACAATAAACATCCCGGTTTGCCTCCTTTGGCGTGTAATAGATTATTACAACCAGCGCCACTGAAGTTAAAAGATAAGCCATAGAAAGTATCCACTGTGAGTACTTTCTAAACACTTTTCGAAAGGAAAGAAATAAAGTTATGCTGAGAACAGGAATCACTACTCCTAACCGAATGGCCCATTGAATAACAAGCGTATCGAGCATGATTCCAAATGCCAGAAATAATACTATCGCCAGAGACAACCCGATCCGCATTCCACGCACAGAGGACTGAAGATAAAACGTTGAGAAATCTTTTTCGACCACGGTGATCTTTTTAAATAATTCCCGGGAATATGAATCCAGTGCACTCATCAATATAAAAAACAGGGCAGCGAGATCTTCATAAAGGTTTAGGTTATGAAACTGACCTCAGCTGCTCTGAATTTCAACTTCCAACCAAAGCAAAAGTAAAACTAACTTGCCCGGACAAGCTTCAAATCACATATTCATGTCGCGATCTGAAATCCTCCTTATAGAGTAGGAAACATCTCCATGTGATTCATCAGAATATGCCTGCAACTAGTTTTGGCATAGTAGTCATATGCCTCTTCTTCATCATAAGCAAATAATTGAGTTTTCGCTGGGTCGCGAACAGTATAAAGTCATTGAAACGCAGGCCTCTCCGGAAGTTACGCTTATGACTGTTATCAGCATGAAAGAAAAATGGTATTGGAAGGAAGATGTAATGAAACTGGAATCGGACGTTATTCAGTTCAGTGGAAAATCGCCAGAAGATGCTTTCAATCAATGTGACGAATGGATAAAAATTACCACCAGCAAGAGTCTTCGTATGATACTCGCATTGAAAACCAATTAGCAGGTCATCTGCTTTTCGCTTTATGAAAAGTATTTCCAATAATATGAGAAACCCGTATTGAAGTAATAAAAATCACGTCTCTGTCGTTTTTATTCCCTCTCACATTCGATGAATGCTCGCTACCATAACCAGCTTCTACTGTATACATTTTTTCATCTCGTCCCTGATAGGTGTAAGAATGATCCGTGAGCTTACCCGAATAATAGGTTTGATACGACATCGATCGTGATAACGCATTGGGTAGTACTCCCAGGTCCACGTAGTTTCTGCTCACATCGTCAAGGTAGTCAGTAGCGGTATATCGATAACTTAAATCAAACCACAGATCCATCACTTCATTAATCCGATAACGAACCCCCAGGCCAATAAGCAGTGATGGTTGAATTAATTTATAGGGTTTAATTCCATAATTAGCATCCGATGGATCAAGTTTCGAATATTGCCCTTCAGTACCCAGAGGTTGAAGTGACACCCATTGACCTGCCTGAGGCAACCTGTTTCCATCGACATCTTTTTCAGGAGCTTTGCCTTTCGGATTGTGATGAAATACGCTGACTCCCACAAATGCATAAGGGGTCCATTGCGGACGATGTGTGTAAAAGCTTCCATTATCGAAAAGATCAAATACCGTGGCTACTGAGAGTTCTTTTATTGTATTCCTGAATGAGGCATTGCGCCTCATGCGGTATACACCATCGGAATTGCTTGCCGAAGCATCGCTCGCACTGATCGTACCATAGAGAAACTGGGTCTGAATTGTATAACGTGGCCCTTTACGTAGTGTATAAGACAGACCAATTCCCGGGCGGGTAAAACTGATATCCGTACTTATTTTCTTTGGCATGGGAGCCAGATCACCGTAATAGTTCAGCGCATTGACAGACAATCCAATTGTACTATACTTTTTGTTCCCAAAAGGAATACGATCACGTTTAATTGCATTAAGGTGTGTATTTTTCTTCTTGATTGC
>JBGATZ010000070.1:0-14998 GCA_044228905.1 Cyclobacteriaceae bacterium
ATAATTGAAGTACTGATTCTCATTCTTATAGTAAGCGGCATCAATCAATCTCCACCATTCGTGAACTTGAATTAGACAAAATCAATGAAGTACTTGTATCTCCATGTTCCGCCAGTTTTGTAATCACGGATTCGAGATGACGTGCCGTGGGTACAACTACTTTCACAATCATGCAATAATTACCAGTGATGGCATACCATTCGCAGATTTCGGGAATCGTTTTTACAAACTTCAACATACCATCATGATTGAGGTCTTGTGATTTGAAAGAGATGAACGCCTGGATAGAATAGCCCAGCTTATCCATATTCAAAACAGTACGATAACCTTCAATGTATCCTTGCTTTTCCAGCTTGGTGATACGATCTCCAACGGCAGGAGCAGAAAGCCCAACTCTTCTCCCTATTTCTACGTTAGAGATTCTGGCATTCTTCTGCAGCTCGTTGAGGATCTTCTGATCCAGATTATCAATTTCCTTTGATTTTAAAGTTTTCTTCATAAATACCTTCTAATCGTAAGTGAATGTACACAACAACCGTAATTTTTTAACCAACGAAAAGAAAGAGTTAACGTTTTAGAACCCATGCCCCTATCAACCTGGTTTAACCGACCTGCTTCTATTGTCTGCTTTTTATTCATCTCGATTGCCTCCTTTGGCTCGGATACTGATTCGCTCAAACTAATTAAGAAAAAAACAAAAGGAGACTTCAGTATTACTACCCGACTGCACTCCACCTCTCATTTTCCTTATACCGGCTCATTCATTAACCGTCACCTGAATGCCGACATCAATATCTATTATGAGAAAAACCGGGTTGGATTCTTTCTCTTCAAAGCACAGGACCTGGAAGAAAAACATGGATTTGTAAACTATCTGCAGCCGGGGGTATTCAAACGCTTTGCTGTTGGTCAAAAACTTACGTTATCATTTTTTGGCGGATATCTTTTCAATCAGATTAATGGCTTCAATGATAATGACTCAGACGTGTGGGGTGCATTCAATGCCAACTACGTCATCAATCCACATTTTAAAATAGAAAACACGGCATTGTTTTTCAATCTCACAAAATCTGAATTGCATCCGCAGTGGGCCAATCGCACCGTCTTTAGTGCGATGTACAACGATTTCAAATTTGATTTGTACGTATGGCATAACATCGCATTCGAAACCAATTTCCAGTTTACTTCAGGAGCAGTAGCCATCAATTTCCCTCATATCGCATTATCAGAGAAAGTTAAGATTCGCAATAGCTTCATGTATCAGTCTTATCTGAGTGACAACAAACCGTCCTGGGCAATGAGCAACGGGTTTCTCTTTAGCATAGCAGTACCCATTCAGATCAGCAATCCTGGATAATTGGAATTAGAGTAGGCACAGATCTTTATTCATATCGTCTTTTGTTGGGAGACGATATGAATATAAGAATGATGAACTATTAAAATTGATGCAGGTAACTGATCTTCGCGATCACATGATCTTCTACTGATCGTTGCATAAATTCTGTGGTGAAGGCGCGTTTATTATAAACAATGTAAATAAACGACAACGGACGATATTCCCACGACAAGCGAATGTTATAGTTGTCCGATTTGTTTTCAGAGTTCTGCTGATAGAATCCGATTAATTGAATACGTGGATTGAGTGCGAATCTTCCTTCAATACTATATAAATCCACATCCTCTGTTGTTGAAAACTCCCCCACCTCTTTGAAATGATAGCGATTGAATCTTGCTTTTAACGAAAAATGTGGAATAGGAGCAAATTGCAGTGTAAGATCAACGGACGAAAGCTTTCCATCAAAATAAGAGCCTAAGCTTCCTTGCCCCATTAGGTTCAGCATCTTTGAAGGATCGGTGCGATAAAAGAAATTGTGCTGTGTATAATTGTATTCTCCAGGCAAGATGTTAATCCCAACAGGTGTGAATGATTCAAATAATCGCTGATAAGTTGGATTAATTCCATACCCAAAAAATCCACCATCCTGAAAATTCAACCACATTGGAAAAAAGAAGAGTGATCGCTCTACGAGTTTTCCGGTTGATGCCTGATGATAAAAATCCGGAGTAAATCCTGGCTCATAGGCACGAATCCATTTTTTGAAAGGTAACTTGCTCCCGCGATAATACCAGTTCGCTCCTGGTGAAGTGGCTATCACATCTGTACGGGATAAGAATCCCATCTCCGGATTAAAATCTTTGGTAACAACTGATTCACCAAGCCATATTTTAAATTGATTAGTTGTATAGTAGTACTGCATAAAGCCCGCATATCCCTGCTTATCTGAATTGGTAGAAGTGGAATGCATCAACATGGTATTAAACGAATGTGGGTCTCCTATGCGAAAAAATCCATCCACTGCACTAACAATGTTCGTATAGTCCGCCCTGTTTTTCACCGTCACTAATGCACCCACACGATTCAATGCTCCGAAATTTTCGGAATATCGCCCTACTATAAAGTTTGTACCAGGTGATGAATCTACCTCCCGCTGACGCATCACCATTGCACCAAAATTTCTTTGATTCGATCGATACACAAAACGACCACCGGCATCAATAGGGATAGGATTTCCGAAATCATCCAAACCAATCCTGCGACTGAAGAACGGCTGAATGCGCATCGAACCTCCTGAGCCATCTTCATTCTGGCTCACCCCTACACCAAACAATGAAGCATTCTCAAGAAAGAACTGTCTTCGTTCCGGAAAGAAAACAGATAACCGTGTCACGTTATTTACCTGACGATCCGCATCAGCTTGTGCAAAGTCGGTATTCGCTGTTAAATCAAGCACCGCATTCGGACTGATCGCCCACTTGATTTCTCCACCTATTTTTGCATTGGTGTCAGAAGTCTTTGAATCCGGGTCGTAGAGTTTATAGTTATCATACGATGTCAAAAAGTAAGGTTGTATCCGAATGTTTGGGCGAGGTGGTGGTGGCTGAAGATTTTTCAACAGTCCTGCATAGTTCATTCGTTGCACGCTATACGATCTTGGAAAAGGAGAAAAAGCGGTAATCTCATTGGTCAATCTACGGTTGCGATACATATTGAATCCCCAATGCTGGATACTGTCATTTGTTTTTGGATACCGTAACGTTGACCAGGGAATGCGCATCTCCGCCACCCAACCGGAATCTGTTCGTGTGGTACGCACTCGCCACAAACCATCCCAATCAATATCATAATATAAATCATCAAACGATAATAAATCTCGCTGCACACCATACGCATTTGTAGCTAATGACATGGCATTTCGGTTATCATTAAATCCATCAAATGAAAGGTTTAACAAATCGTGTTGTTGAAAATTGAAATCGCGTTTAAAGTCGGTGGCACGAATTGATTTTCTTCCCATTGAATCGCGTGCAAAAATGGCGAAGTACAAAAACTGCTTATTGTAAAGCACCCGTACTTCTGTATCATGATTAGGAAGCTGTCCTTGATAAGGTTCTATCTGAATAAATCCGAAAGCCGGTTTGGCAAGATTCCATTCAGACTCACTGATATGACCGTCCACACGCAAAGAAGTATTGATTTGCGTAGCATGAATCTCTCTTTTAATAGAATCGGGTTTAAATATCTCAGCATCCTGAGCGAATGAGGTGCTGGTAACCAATACTGCCAGCAGCGATAGCCATTTCAACATACTATAAACTTGGGACCACGAAGCTAAAAAGAAACTCGTTGCAAACGATTTCCTTCCTGACTAAAAACGATCGTTAGCTGATATAAAAAATTGTTAAAACCTAAACCCGTGTCAATGAACTAGACAGGAAGATAAATAGTAAAGCTTGCGCCCTTTCCTGTTTCCCCTTCAGCTACGATGTATCCCTGATGGTTCTCTACAATCTTTTTGCAGATGGCCAGACCTACACCTGTTCCTTCATATTGATCTTTACCGTGTAAGCGTTGAAAAACCTGGAAGATGCGTTCACTGAACTGTGGGTCAAAGCCGATTCCGTTATCACTCACCTTAATCAGGTGATATCGTTGAGCCTTTGTTTCCAATGGAAGCTCTATGTCATTCGCATTCACAATATCAGCTTTGATGATAATAACGGGAGGGACATCTGGTTTTGAATACTTAAGTGAATTACTGAGAATGTTTATCAATAATTGTTCAAACTGAAAAGTGACTACCTTCAATGTGGGCAATAAATCTGCTTTAATTGTCGCTCCTTTACTTTCAATTCTTTCTTTCAACTGTTCCATTACATTCTGCAGCAAAAAATTCAGATCGGTAACCTGTACTTTTTTATCGTTTGTACTGGTGCTTGAGTACGAAAGAAGATCCAGGATCAATTGCTGCATGCGGAGTGATGATGCCTGAATACGTGCAAAATAGTCTTTTCCTTTTGCTGACAAAACTTCACTCTCCAGTTCAACAATACGACTTGCAAAAGTCTGGATTTTACGAAGGGGTTCCTGCAAATCATGACTGGCAACGTAAGCAAATTGCGCAAGCTCTGCGTTTGATTTTACCAATGCTTCATTGGCACCGGTAAGTTCCCGTGTACGCTCCTCCACTTCAAGTTCCAGCTTGTTGCGGAATATTTTATGATCATGAATATCAGTACTTGTTCCAACCCACATTTGAATTTTACCTGAGTCGGATCGTTGAGGCGCTGCTCGGCTTAGCTGCCAACGGTATTCACCATCATTTCTCTTGAATCTATGTTCAAAAATAAAATCCTTACCGCTAGCTACCGACTCCATCCACAATCGCATATTCTCTTCCTGATCTTCGGGATGAACAATCTGTAACCAGCCTTCATCTGTAATTCGTTTAGACGTTAAGCCCGTATAGTTGAAAACGGATTGATTAAAATAATTCAGATTGCCAGCCGCATCGCCAGTCCATACAAACTGGGGCATTGAATCGGCAAGTAATCTGAACTTCGCCTCATTTTCTTTCAACTCATCGGTAGCTTTTTGCTGATCGGTGATATCAATTACTGTCCCGTACATGCGATGCGTTTTATCATCGGTAAAAATGATCTTTCCATAAACGCTTACCCAATGGATGGATTGATCCGGCCAGATAATACGCACTTCGTAGCTTAGGTTTCCTTTTTCAATCGACTCCTCCACTGCTTTGTCGCGAATGGACTTATCATCCGGGTGAAGTGCATTGATCAGTTCCTGGTGTGTTGTGTTACTGTTGCCTGCAAAACCAAAAATTTCTTTCAGTCTCGGGCTACTGGAGAATACATCCTCACCAAAATTCCAGTCGAATGTTCCCATGTCAGCTGCCTCAACAGCAAGACGCAGGCTTCGTTCGGCATCATTGATTTTATTCCGTGCCTCTACTTTTTCCGTGACATCGTTTACACTGGCCATTACTCCTGACACTTTACCGGAGGTGTCAATGAGCGGAGCGTATTGAAAGTCCAGGTAAAAATTCTTCTTAACTCCACCGCCAATATCTATAATTGCCAGAGCCTCTGTTTCCTCGTATTTTTTTCCGGTATCAAACACCTGCCTGATCAATTTTGGAAATGACTGACCTTCCAGTTCGGGAAAAACATCCATCAGTTTTTTACCTTCTACTTCATGAAGTTCTCTTTTCCATATGTTCTTTAAGAGCTCCTGGTTAGGGGTTTCAATTATCCAGTCTTGGCCCCGGAAAATCACCATCGAAAATGGTGAGCGGTCAATAATATTTTTTAAAGCGTTTTCACTCTCCTGAAGTTTCTTCTTCGAGAGCACCTGAGCAGTAACTTCATTCGCAACTACTATAATTCCCGTGATAGCACCATCCTGTTCTCGAAGAGGTTGATACGCAAAATTGAAATAGGTTGTATCTGTGCGTCCGAAGCGCTGAATAGGTACCTCAAATTCATTTCCATAATAGGGTATTCCTGTTTTCAGTACTCCATTCAATAAAGGCTCAACCGCTTCTTTTACTTCAGGTAATGAATCATACAACGATCTTCCTACAAAGCTTTCTTCCGTTTTGCCTACTAACTGGAGATACGTTTCATTGGCCATCTCCACCATCATATCGTAACCTCGTAAAATGGTAATCCCCACGGGTGCTTGCTTTACCGTATTGCGAAATTTCTCTTCATGTACTGCAGCTTCTTTCTTTGCAGCTGAAGCCTGAAGCGCCTGTTCTTTAAATCTCATATCCAGCTCCAGCATTGCCTTATGCAGATCAAGGAGTTCATTATAGCCTAAGCTTAATTTTTCAGAGAATTCGTTTTTGGCAAAAGTTCCTTCTGCTTTTACTTTCATTTCAAGCAGCGCAAGTAACGTGAACAAATTACCGGAAGTAATTTCCATAGTGCTTAACCCTGCACGTGCTTCTTCTATATTTCCTGCACGATATTGCACAATAAGGTTACGGGCAATTTTATGAACCTCGGCATGTACCTTCTCCAGCTCGTGTATTTCCGGAATATGATCGTATTGTTTCAGCGCAAATTCATAGATCCACTTACCAACCGCACATGCTTCGTGTGACACAACTGGCGTTTCATCAATCTCTGCTCCATAAAGAATGGATCGAAGTCTCGTTTTAAATAAGAGATGTCTGGCTCTGGCTTGTTCAAAATCGAGTTCCAGCGAATTCATAGTCTGCTAATATAGTGGCAGAATAGCAATATGCCGGAGCGAATCGACATATGAACTAAAAGGTAAGTAAAAACTCCGAACGCGAAGGACGCGCTAAATGACTGGTAAGATCTCTGGACAAAATCTCTCTGATGGCCACCTTTAGTTTTTCAAAAGAGTTTGGCTTACAGATATAATAGTGCGCTCCCTGCTCATACACCTTTTCTATTGCCTCCTCCTGGGCAGAAGTGGAGAAAATCACGACAGGGATATCCTTTAACTTATGCGTGCGTTTAATATCGGCCAGGCATTCGAACCCATTTTTCAACGGCATATTCAAATCCAGGAAGATCACATCTGGTGGCGGGGGCACCGTTTCTTCCAGAATGTCCATCAGCTCCACACCATCATTGGCGGTTTGCAGTTTCGTGTCTTTGCACACTTCACGAAGGGCATCTTCGAAAAGAATACAGTCATCTGTATCATCATCTGCCAAAAAAATAGATTTGCGCTTTGTATTCACAGGTAGGGTTAGGTTCGTCTAATGATCGCATAGCGACTTTTGCCGTAATCGCTGCTTGATTTATTGGAAAGACTTATGGATTGTTTAAATGCTAAGAGAAAAAATTGAACGACTAGTTCAATTTTTACAAAGCACAAAATAAGCAAGAACGAACTCATTCGCTCGTTACGCAAGGACGAGCGGTTAAAGATCAGTAAATTAATGTGTTTACTTCTGATGGAAGGTCACCATTATCCTGCAGCAAACGCTCAATTATTGACAAGCTCGCTGTAATCAGCTTTTAGGATCATAATTCGCATAGCCTTCTTCCGCTCTGCGAGGTCCTCTCTCGATGTAAATATTCCGATCGCGCGGGGCCCACGTATCCAGTCCGTCTACATAACGATTGAACATGCAAAAGGCTGCTGCAATCAAAACCGTGTCATGGATCTCTCTGTCTGTTGCTCCCAGGCCTCTTGCTTTTTCAATCTGAGCCGGAGTTACATTCTTTCCCCCCTTTTGAACTGAACTGGCTATTGCCAGTAGTGATTTCAATTTGTCAGATATCGAAGTGGATTCATAATCAACTTTTACCTTGTCAATGAATGCCATGTCGCATTGCAGATAATGCTGCGCCAGTCCGCCATGCGCATTCTGGCAAAAGAAACAATCGTTAAGTGCCGATACATAAGTAGCGATCAGTTCCCGATCTCCGCGACTCAATGAATTTTCACTACGCAATAAAACTTCTGCCAGATCATTTAAATGTTTGGCTGTCTCTGGTCGAAAAGCCATCGGGCCACGGATGCCCGGAAGTCCTTCAGGTAAAGTAATGTGTGGCATTATTGAGTTTAGTTTATAGTTTCTTTTCTGCTAGTAAAGTACCCTGAATGCGTGCTTTGATTTTCGCAAAGGCAATTTCACGTGCCGTTGAAATATCATCTGCAAAAGGGGAAAAACCACAATCATCCGTGGATCCTAATCGATCGATCGGAATAACATTTGCTGCTTCTAAAATCAAATCACAAACTTCTTCCGGAGTTTCTACCCGTGGATCCAATACGTTCGTCACACCCAGGAAAATCTTCTGAGTAGAGTTAGAGAATTCCTTAATTGCTTTCAATACTGACTTCTTATCTTTTTCTGCAGCATACTCCAGATAGAAATTTCCAGCATGTAATTTGAATAGGTAGGGCAACAATTCTGTGTAGCTGATATCTGCACTGTGCGTAGAGTCATGATCACCACCCGGGCAAGTATGCACGCCAATCTTTCTCCGCTCGGCCTCTGTGAATCTGTCCAGTACTTTATTATTCAAATCAATAAATCTTTGAAGCAGTCCTTTTGACGGATCAAGTTTAATTGCCAGTCGGGCTTCAGTAAAATCGATTTGAACATTATACGCTCCTGCATTCAAACTTTTTCTAATGTCTGCTTCCGATTCGTTGATTAAATCCTTGATGAATTGCTCTTGTGAATATCCGGCAATTCCTTCCTGTGGATATAACAAGCTCAACGCAGATGCAGAAATAACTGCCTGCTTAACCGGAAACTTTGTAAATGTCTTTGCCTTTTCGAGATAACTGCTCGCGTACGATTGAAAGCGGAAAGGCCCACCTGTTAGTTTGGGCAACTGTCTTGTATGTCCATCTGCAAATGGGATAACTACTCCATCTCCGGCCAAGTGCTTCATACCCTGAATGGGGTAGGTTAAAAAACTTGGCTTTGATTGCTCGCCATCAGTAATTACCGGGGAGCCTGTGGCTTCCAATTGCTGAATCGTTTCTTTTAAAGCTTTCTCTGTTTCTGCAGCTAATTCCTTCTCACCAATCTGACCCTGAGCAAAAGACTTCATCGCGCTTTGCAGATAAGCCGGGCGCGGAACACTTCCTACTGGTTCGGTTGCTATTTTCATAATAAATGGTGTGTAGTTGTAATTTATTTTAAGGCTACCAGTGAACCTGGCAAACAAAGTTGTTCAGGTAAAACCCAATTGATTTTTTTCAGTTTTATTTCTTCAACGATCTCAGACCCTTCGGTGATTTTTATGAACTGATTAGGCTTAATGTTTTTAAATCGCTGGATTGTGTTACTTCCATGCCATTGTATTTCAATGTCCTCGATGTTGTCTGTCTGACCCAATCCTATTTCTCTTCGCAATGGTGAGGAACCAAAGCTTCCTCCCGAGTTTACATCGCGATAAACGTTTCGTGTTATCCCATTTTCTTTAAAAGAAATTTTGATACGCGTGCCAATTGCAGAGCGATTTACTTTGGTCCCTTCAAGCTGGATAGATATCCATCTGTTATTATTCTGACCTGGATTTAAAAAGAAAGAATTCTGGTACGCATCTCCCGGGTAAGCACCACCCATTTCTATATGAATATCCTGATCGCCATCGTTATCCATGTCGGCAAACGATACCGCATGTCCTTTCTGCAAATGTCCTACGCGAGCGGAAGTAGTGACGTCTGCAAATTTTTCACCTCCGATATTTTTAAACATTTTGTTCGGAATGAGTGACTGATACTGTGGATTACCAGAACCCAGATACATATCGAGGTATCCATCGTTATCAATGTCGCCAAAATTTGCGCCCATCGAGAACACATTTTTATCCAATCCCACTTTATCGGCCACGTTGGTAAATGTTCCGTCATGATTATTATGATAAAGTAACATCTTCTCAGGATTCCCCTCCTTAATATTCAATTTCTCCGCAGCCGTGTAAAATGACAACGATTTTTTAAATGTATAGTCGCAAGTAAAAATGTCTAACCAGCCATCATTATCGTAATCCCAAAACCAGGTTGGAAAGCTATTTCCAAAAGTCCGGTTCAATCCGGCCTGAAGCGTAACATCTTCAAAGGTGACATTGTCTTTGTCAAGACCCTTGTTTTTCAGGAGGACTCTTCTGCCACTCATTGTCGAAAGGAAAAGATCTTTCCATCCGTCATTATCATAATCTCCAGATGTAACTCCTTTTACAAATAATCGATAACTGACTCCCGCAGCAGAAGCAATTTCACGGAAAGTTCCATTTTTATTATTGATGTAAAGTTCGCAAGGGTGCGGCTCGTCTTCCAGCAGGTTTCCGTTCTCATTCCCGATAAAAACATCCAGCCATCCGTCATTATTAAAATCATTCCAGGTAGCTGTTTGCGTAGGATGGAAGGACAACAATCCACTGATTGTTGTTACGTCCACAAATGTGCCATCACCGTTATTTTTTAAAAGCGAATTGGGTTCATTGCCATATTTCCCTTTCCACGCACCACGCAAGACGAAAATATCTTTCAGTCCATCGTTGTTATAATCCAGCTGTTGAATATTCAAACCTCCGGTAAGCTTGCTCAACCCGCTTTGCACGGAAAGGTCAGTGAATGTTCCGTCACCATTATTTTTAAAATAATGCATTGATTCATTAAGATCCATGCTTGATGTAATCAGGTCGAGATAACCATCATTATCAAAATCATCAGTAATACTTCCGCCCGCCATGTTCCTGGTATCCAGTTTTAAACTGGAAGCAACATCCTGGAAGGGAAGCACCTTCACGGTTGTATCTCCTTCCATTCCGGGTACCAGATATTCAGGAGGTACTTTCGATGGATAGTCACCCAATGTCATGTACGCAAGATTCAATAACCATTTTGACTCAAGGTCATTGGGATCTTTCTTAAGCAATTCTTTATAAACTTCAATTGCCTGCAACGAACCATTGGTATCCTGATGGATACCTAATCCGCGCACAGGCATCAGGCATGATTCGGCAGCATGATTGGAAATGCAATTTGAACGCTCACCCAATCTCAAATGAGCAATAGCAAGATCTCTTAGAATCATCTGAAACTGCGTTTCGTTTGCATCTGTACGAAGTGACTCAAATATCACAGCAGCTTCCTGCTCCATTCCCGCTTCGAGAAGAATATTTGCCTTAAGGTACTTGCAATATGCTATTTGATTAGGAGTGCTGTGAGGAACATTCAATAATGAATCCATATAAGGCAACTTTGCTTCGGGGCTGAAGCTATTTCTCGCCACGGTTACTTTCTTTTTTACGTCTTTCAGAATGGAAAGCATTTCTTCGTGGCACGAAGGCTCACGGCTACAGGTACTGAACACCACTAAGATTAAAGACAAGACTACGGATGAGGAGATTTTTCATTTAGGTATTAGGGTTAGGGCGTATTGTATTGTTTTTTAGGTTTAGGTAAAGCATATCCGATAGTAGTCATCCGCTTGCCCATTTCTTCATAATCTTTAGGATTAGTAGGCGTATAACTTGCCAGTCCATCTACATAGCGATTGAACAAACTGAATGTAGCGGCAATCAAAACGGTATCATGAATGTCCCGATCTTCCGCTCCATGCTTTCTTGCTTCTGCCACATCCTCGGGTGTAACCAGTTTTCCGTTTTGTTGAACTTTACCGGCAATGTTTAGCAATGCGTTCATTTTAGCGGAGACAGGAGCCGAGCTCACATCCTCAATCACGCAGTCAACGATCTTACGATCATCACCAAATAGTTCACGGGCTGCGGCTGCATGACTACTCATGCAGAACATGCAGTTATTTCTGTTCGAAACATGAGTTGCGATCAACTCACGTTCTGCAGCAGTCAGAGGTGAATCTCCACGAAGCAGTAGTTGCGCTAATTCATACAAAGGTTTTCCAGTCTCCGGTCGAAACATAACCAGACTGCGGATACCCGGAACTCCTTCAGGAACCTGAATATGTGCCATATTAATTTCTTTTTTCTTGGGTGAAATAAATTGCAATGAGACCTACGAGAAATATTCCTGAGAATGCCAGCAGAGAATTTCCATAACCACCCAGTGTACTCACTAAAGCGCCTATAAAAAAAACTGCTGCTGCCGTAAATAATCTTCCGATGTTGAAGCAAAAGCCTGTAGCCGTTGCTCTTAACGATGTTGGGAACAAGGAGGGAATGTAAACAGACAATAATCCCTGGCTGAATCCAAAGAATAAGGCAAGCACTCCAATCTCCAGATAAATGATTTTAGAAAACGTGGTATTTAATCCGAATAAAACAAAGGATAAAATCAAGCAAGCAGAAAAGCACATAATCATTGCTTTGCGCACACCCAATCCGTTCGAGATCCACCCTGAGAAAAAACCACCAATCAATCCTCCTCCACCCATCAGCATCATGCTCATGCCTCGTTGCTGACCTCCTTCTGAATCAGTCAGCAAGCTTTGCACCCACGTTGGCAACCAGGAAAAGATTGCCCAAAGACCAATAAGCATCGATCCAAAAATGACAGCACCTTTCCATAAGTTGCTTCTGTACTCGGGCGCAAATAAAGATTGTGTATCTGATGACTTGTTTACTTTTGAGTTCTTCCATTTGTCCGATTCTTTCAATGCCCAGAACGAAATAACGGCAAGAGTTACGGGAATCATTCCAATCATAAATCCTTGTCGCCAGGTTGGAACAAGGTAATTGACCAACCCCGCTGAAAAAATTCCTACCGGAAATCCGATTGATAAAATTCCGACAAATACTGCTTTTGATTTTTCGGGAAATATTTCTGAAAGCAATACAGGAGAAACAACCAAAACTCCGCCTACACCAAAACCAGAAAGCAATCGAAAGACCACCACCATTTCCCACGAAGAAGAGAAACCCGTGAGTATGGTGAATAATCCATAGGTTGCAATGGCCAGCATCAAAGCCCTTGCACGACCGATTTTATCGCTGATGAATCCCCAGGTAAATCCACCTGCCATCCATCCCAAAATATAAAGTGAGTTAATGTAAGCACTCACTTCACTTAAGCGCTGCGTACTTACATCGCCAAGTAAGTCTTTTACGACCACCGGAAGATATACCGACATCAATGTGGAGATGGTCCCTCCCAATGCATCTACGATGAAGCACAAAAAAAACGTAATCCAAAGTGGAGCGCTGATTTTCTCAGCGCTCACTTCATTGGTTGCAGTCAGTTCAATTGGGTTGCTCATTAGCGAAATAGCTCATCGAATGTGATACTTACATAATACACCGCTCCGATAGCCGGAGAACCATAAGCCTGATACACCTGATTATTGAACAGGTTGTTCGCACCTAATTTTACTACCGATTTAATACTTGATACTTTATAACTTACCTGTGCATCAACAATGGAGTACGCCTCGATACGACCTGGTCTCATTTGGTTGAATGTACTGGTCCAGTCAAATGCGTCCTGCCATCTCCATGCCACGTTGAATCCAAGATTCTTCGTGATCGCACTGTTTCCGAATGTTACGGTTGTTCTGTATTTCGGAGTGTTGAATGCAGGAATGTCATTGGCGTTGGCATTCTGCAAATCAAATGAAGCCCAGGTGGCATTAGCTCCGATAGTATAATTTCTCGGCAACAAATAAGTAAGACCAAAAGTAGCTCCTTGTGAAGTCACACGATCGCTTGCGTTAGTATACAATTGATACAGATGGCTATCACCATTCAACAAATCCATTGCTGCTTGCGGATTGATTTTTCCATCTGCACCCAAAACAGGACTTTCAGGCTGCATTACTACCTGGTTCAGCAGGAAGTCATTGTAGCTACTGAAGTAATAATTTGCATCGATGAATAGCTTATTATCGGCAACAAGGCTCTTGTAACCTACTTCAAAAGACTGAATGCGCTCAGGCTTGATGTAAGCAACATTTGATTTCACCAGTTGATCTTTTGCCTGATTGACTGCCTGCGGGAATGAAGCTCAATTTTGCATTGCTCCCTGGAATGCACCAAAGAATGCGCCTAGCGAAGTGGACGTAAACGAATTCTCATATACATTCATTCCTCTGCTGTTGTCAGGAACGCCTCCAAGAATGGTAATCGGTCCTGCATTCAGCTTAATGTACTGATCGCCAGGAGTAGGGTTTCTGAAACCAGTCTGGAATGAAGCACGAATGTTATGGTTCTGTGCTAACGTATAAACGGCTGATGCACGGGGGGTGAATCGACCATCGAAGTTCTGGTTCTTGTCATAACGAATCGATCCGGTGATTTTCAGTTTTTCTTCGATCAGTTTCTTTGAAGCCTGCACAAAAGCACCGCCTTCTTTGATAGTGATCTTATTGTTCAAATCATCAAACAATGTTCCGTTAGTGAACATGTCGTACATTCTGAAGTTTCCTCCAACAAGCAGGTCAAATACTTTAATTTTATTACTAAAATCATATTGACCTTCTGCGTGATACAATTTGCTTTGACTCAAGATACCAGCACCGCTCAGGCCTTGAGTTGCTATCAGTCTTTCTTTTTGCGCTTCAAATTCAGGTGAGCCAGGCAGGAATCTGCCCTGATCGGCAAACGCTCTTGCTGAAGCATGGTTGGCAGCTGTTACTCCAGTAATTGTTCCATTGAAAGCAGCGGTGTAGCGGTTATACCACATGTCGTCTGCCTGGTTAGCCGGAACTATGTTACCATTGAAATCGCGTACCCATGTTTTGGTAATCAACTGACCCAATCCTTTTCCGTTGTAAGAGTTGTTCGAATCTTCAATGCTTGCATAAGCACGCACGAAGTAATTCGTTCCCTTCATCTCCACACGATGCTGCTGAAAATTGAAGTCATTCAGCATGAAACGGTTACTTCCGGTGTATGCAGCACGTCCCTGGTTATAGTTGTATTGATAAATAAATTCCATGTTATCGTTCACACGATAATGCAGAGCTGCATTTGACTTGAAACTGTACGAATCGTAATTCATCACATCACGCTCTTCATAACCCGTTCTAGATACACGGCCAATGCCGGTCAATGTGCGGGCCTCATCATCACCATAAATATTCAGAGCGTTGCGAGCAGGATTGTTATCACCGCGTTGTTCAACAGGTGTTCCCGGATCCACATCTGTATAGTTTGTCGCATACCAATCTGTTCCGGTGAAATAGGAGGCGTTGATCTTGAATGCAAATTTGTT
>JBGATZ010000071.1:0-14599 GCA_044228905.1 Cyclobacteriaceae bacterium
GTATCTACTGCCTTGAAAACGTCAGTTGATATTGCGGTGTCGAGAAAGATGGCTAATGATTTTTTTGGATCACCCGAAGCAGCAATTGGTCAACGCATCCGTTATCAAAATGAAAAGGACCTGACGATCTCTGCGGTCTTTGAAAATATCCCTGAAAGCAGTTCACGAAAGTTCGATTACATTATCAATTGGGAAACCTTCCTGGAATATAACAGATGGGCCCGCGACTGGGGAAACAGCGGACCGAATACTTTTATCGTATTGCATGAAGGAACAGATGTTGCAGCATTTCGTGAAAAGATCAAACACTTTGTTGACCTCTATAGCAAAGAAGAAAACTTCAGGATAGAATTCGACATTCAAAAGTACAGCGAGATGCACCTGTATTCGAATTTTAAAAACGGAGAGATCTCAGGGGGACGGATTCAATACGTTACTCTATTCAGCATCATTGCTGTATTTATACTGTTGATTGCCTGTATCAATTTTATGAATCTCAGTACGGCACGTTCCGCGAAGCGCGCAAAAGAAATTGGGATCAGGAAAGTGGTAGGTGCTATTCGGGGATCATTGATTGGCCAATTTATAGGGGAAGCTTTACTTACCGTTACGCTGGCATTTGCGATTTCTCTTTTACTGGTAGTACTTATCCTTCCACTATGCCCATCACATCCACTTCTTCTAGGTCAACAATATTCTTGCTGCTTACCATTTTATTTCAGAGTTGTCGGCGTATATCTTTCTTCTTTCAAACCTGCTGGGTGTTTGAAGGGTACGAAATGGGGATTTACCAGCGGGCGATGTGGTTCCACCAAAGTTGGTTATTATTTCAGTTTGTGTTATCGATCGTGTTGATCATCGGTACGATCGTTGTGTCAAGACTGGTGAATTCGTTCAATCAATCAATCTGGATATGCTGCGAATCTGATCTATGATTTACCTGGAGAGGGGATACGGGTTAGTAAATATTCACTCTTTAAGGAACAGGCTTTATCAGTGAGTGGAATCGGTGCAGTTAGCCGGATCACGCAATCACCTACCACTTTGCAAAACGGAACAGGTGGTGTGCAATGGGAGGGAAAAGATCCCACTTCGATGTTGCGGATTTACTCGCACAACTAGTGATTACGATTTTATTGAGACGATACAAATGCAATTGGTTGAGGGGATGTGATCTCTCAAAAATTTATAAGTGACTCAGCCGGATATATTGTAAATGAAGCTGCGTTGAAAATTTTTAATTACAAGGATCCCGTAGGAATGCCGTTACTTTGGGATAAAGGGGCGTTGGTGGGGGTGATTAAGATTTTCATTTCAATTCACTTCATAATGCGATTACACCATTGATCCTTCGATTGGGAGAACAAGAGGGTTATGGTCGCGTTGATTCGGACAGAGCCAGGCAAAACCAAAGAAGCGTTAACAATCTGGAAAAAGATCTGCAAGGAATTGAATCACAGTTTTCCATTTACTTATAACTTTTCAGATGAAGAGTATAACAAGCTTTATAAGAGCGAACAGATTGTAAGCAAACTGGCCAACGTGTTTGCATTTCTTGGCATTTTCATTTCCTGTTTAGGACTATTGGGGCTGGCGATGTTTTACCGCAGAACAACAGAACCAGGAAATTGGTATTCGCAAAGTATTGGGTTAAGTCTTACTTCTTTGTTTGGATTGCTCTCAAAGAATTGCTGGTGTTAGTTGCCATTGCCCTGTTAATCGCTTCACCTATGGCTTGGTACACCATGAACAATTGGCTGAAAGATTATGCGTATCGGATTGATATTGCCTGGTGGATCTTTGCCATTGCAGGTGTGCTGGCGATTCTGATTGCACTCATCACGGTAAGTTTTCAAACCATCAAAGCATTGCTCGCCAATCCGGTAAATAGCTTGCGATCGGAATAATTGACCTTACTCATTCAAAATCAGGTCAATACGCCTGTCCTTCCATTGTTTTGGAAAACAAAGTAGATTTGGGGAAATATTGGGAAGCAAGGCCCGATAGCAATCACTCTAATTTCACAAGACAACTGAACTATGATCATTGAACCAAGAATGCGCGGATTTATCTGCTTAACGGCTCATCCGAAAGGCTGCGAACAAAACGTCATTAATCAGATTAACTATATCAAATCAAAAGGTACCGTTGATGGTCCTAAAAAGGTATTGGTAATCGGGGCATCCACCGGATTTGGCTTGGCTTCACGGATAACGAGCGCTTTCGGTGCGAATGCTTCTACGATTGGGGTGTATTTTGAAAAAGAAGGAACAGAAGGAAAGACCGCTTCTCCGGGTTGGTATAATACGGCAGCGTTTGAAAAGCAGGCGCAACAGGCAGGCTTGTATGCAAAGAGTATCAATGGCGATGCATTCTCTAATGAGATCAAACAAAAAACAATTGATCTGATCAAAGCAGATCTAGGTCAGGTAGATCTGATTATTTACAGCCTTGCGTCACCAGTCCGTGTTGATCCGACTACAGGGATCAAACACAACTCTGTATTGAAACCGATCGGTGGAGTCTTCTCCAATAAAACCGTTGATTTTCATACTGGCAAAGTATCGGAAGTAACAATCCAGCCAGCTAATGAAGAAGATATCGCGAACACGGTTGCAGTAATGGGCGGTGATGACTGGATGATGTGGATGGATGCACTGAAGAAAGCAGGAGTACTTGCACCTAATGCGATGACTGTTGCGTATTCATACATCGGACCTGCACTGACCGAAGCGGTTTACCGTAAAGGAACAATCGGCCGTGCAAAAGATCACCTGGAAGCAACTGCTTTCAAGATTACTGATAAGTTCAAAGCCGATGGTTTGAAAGCATATGTGTCCGTAAACAAAGCGTTGGTTACTCAGGCGAGCTCAGCGATCCCTGTAATTCCGTTATACATTTCATTGTTGTATAAGATCATGAAGAAGGAGGGGATTCATGAAGGATGTATCGAACAGATTCAGCGCTTGTATAAAGATCGTTTGTACACCGGTAAAGCCATTCCTACTGATGATAAAGGAAGAATCCGCATTGACGATTGGGAAATGAGAAAAGATGTGCAGGATAAAGTGGCGGAGCTTTGGGATCAGGCTACCACTGAAAATCTGGCTGCGTTGGGAGATCTTGAAGGATACAGAACAGACTTCTATAACTTGTTTGGATTCAAAGTAGATGGAATTGACTACACGAAAGAAGTAAATGAAGTAGTAGATATTCCGGGTATTGTCAGATAAAGGCTACTTAGTTTAATAATAAAGCCGATGAGTGAAGATTTATCGGCATTTTTCTTTAAGGAGTACTTCCATTTTTTTAAAGTTTCCCGAAATAGGGACGATGGAGATCTCCGGATGATCTTTCGTGACATAGAACAGATAAGCTGAAGTGTTGCCTATGACTTTCACCTCAAGTATCTGGTCATTTTGAAAAGTGATTTTCCGATCATAAGTAAATTGACCGGATGCAAGAATATCCCTGGTCCTGATTCCTTTACCAATACTTAATCCAATGAATAGAAAGAAAAGCATCACCGCAAAGAAGGCAATCCATTGAAAAGGTAATGACACGCTATTCAGATAAGTCGATTTTGTAGTTCCTGATTTTTTTGCACTCATCCAGTGAATGAACTTCATATAGAAGTAACTAAACAAGGGGAGGAGTATTACAACAACGGGCATTATCGGATTATCAGTAAGGTGAATTACCGGGCTGAGCAATACATCCTGTAGGTCAGAATAATTCATGATGTCAATACCTATGATTCCATAATAGATGGAATCGCTGGCAATACCAAGGATCAAAAGAAAGAGATAACCCAATGGCAGATATTCAATAACGGTTCGCATGAGTTGATGTCAATACTTATCCACGAAAGATAGTTAATCGTTGGATGATGGAACCGATTTCACAAAAAAAGTCTTCCATGGTAAAAATCCATGAAAGACTTTTTCTTCTTAAAAAATATTTAAGCGTTATAGGCAGCTGCAAATTCTTTGGCGAACTCTTCCAGTTTAGTCGGACTTAATGCTGGTTTGTTTTTACGTGCATCTTCCTGCATCAATCCCTCTCTCATGGCTCTGCCCATTTCAACATAGCCGTTGGAGTGAGTTTCGGAAAGTCCTGCCTGCAGCAAGCCTTGCTTTTGTTGTTCATCCGTAAATGCTACCCACTTCAGGTCTTTTTGAATGGCTTTACCAAGTACTTCTGCAATCTCTTTTCCCGAGCGTTCATCACCGAAGATGTATCGAACAGAGTTGCTGGTGAATTTAAGATTCGATAATTCTTCCAATGCAGCGGCTGCGATATCGCGTGGATGAACCAGGAATACTTTTTCGCCATCGCCATAATTTGAACCCATAATCCCTGCTTGCTTGATCAAGCCAATCTGTGCAAGGAAATTATAATAGAAGAAGGAAGGCCTCAGGTGTTTCACATTCAACCCGGAAATGCCATTCAATAATTGTTCGAAGTCATGTAATCCGCTTACAGGACCAACACCATTTGTTGCATGTGCTCCTACGCTGCTGAGATTCACTACATACTTAATGTTGTTTGCCTTGATTGCCTCTGCGTATACTTTACCTACTTCATATTGCGATGCTCTCCAGTTAGTGGTTTGCCAGATCGGAGGGATCATCGTGTACACCACATCAGCATCTTTAAATGCACTCTTCACAAAAGTGAGATCTTCTACTTTTCCTACTAATGCAGTAGCTCCGAGCTTTTCAATTTCTGCTTTGCGATCTGCATTGCTCGTGATTACGCGAACTGTATTTCCTGCTTTTACTAATCCTTCGATGATGGGCTTGCTGATGTTTCCAACTGACCCTGTGATGACAAATGTTTTCATAATTGTTAGTGTTTTCGTCTTGCAATTCTAACGCTAAGGTCTTTTATTTGTTAGTAGTTATAATTTTGTGATGTAGTCATTAAAATTAGACTATAATTGATAATCAGTTAGTTATGAAAAATATCCCAGCTAATTATGTGGAGGATTGCCCGGTAACAGCAACGATGGACCTGATCGGAGGCAAATGGAAACTGCTAATTATGAACCTGATCCGGAACGATATCAACCGGTTCGGGAAGATGAGTATGATGTTGAAAGACATCAGCAAACAAATGCTGACTACTCAACTTCGCGAGCTGGAAAATGATGGAATTATTGAGCGAAAGATCTATGCGGAGATTCCGCCAAGGGTAGAATATTTCCTTACTGCAAAAGGGCATACATTGGAGCCTATCATTCGATTGATGGCACAGTGGGGAAATGAATATCTGATTGAACCGAAGAAAGCGGAGAAGATTAAGGAGGTGGCTTGAAATTTAATCGACCAGGAATAAAGAAAGCCGATGGTTACATCGGCTTTTGTATTTAAGTGATGGTATCAATTTATTACTTCACTTCGAGCTCCACAATCGTATCGAACTCCTGCCGTTTTGCTTTCGGAACGATTACGCTCACACCGAAATCATTCTCGATAAATTTAACAGCGCTTTTGTCGCTGAATAATTTAGCTGATACCACTTTCTTACCAAGCTTGGGCAATGTCAGTGTTTCGTCTTGCCAGTTGAGGATGTGTACATAATACTTATTTCCCTTCTGCGTCATCACGCCCCATTCGCGAGCGGACAATGGACCTCCTTTGGTTCCATAGATGGTCTCCCCATTTACTTTCATCCAGTCGCCCATTTGCTTAAGCAGCGCGGTATGTTCGGGTTGAATTTTTCCGTTAGGCATCGGACCCACATTCAATAAGAAGTTGGCTCCGTATCCCGCAGACTTCACCAAATATTGAATCAAGTCCTTCTGACTTTTATTATGGCCGTCCTGCAGATTGAATCCCCATGAATTGTTGATCGTTTCGCAGGTTTCTTTCGGAAGGTCACCGATCTTTTGTTCGGGTGCAAAGCCTGTAGTGTTATTGCCAGGCAAATCTTTCTCAAACATCTGAAAATCTTCACCCGCGTAAGGAGGGCGATGATGATTGCTTCCTACCAGTGCGGCAGGTTGTAATTGATGAATCAGCTTGTATGTTTTTTCTAATCTCCAGTCAGCATCTTTCTTATCCCACATTCCGTCAAACCAGATTCCTGCAATCGGTCCGTAATTGGTGAGCAGTTCTGCCAGCTGTGAATCCATGTAGTCGAGGTATTTATACCAGTCACCATTTTCAGGTCGGCCTGTGTAATCATTTCCGGTATTCCCTCTCGGGAAATAATCGGGATGATGCCAGTCGAGCTGCGAATGATAGAAGAATAATTTTATTCCCTGCATATGGCATTCATCCGCAAGCATTTTCAAAACATCTTTTCCGTAGGGTGTCTTCTTTACGATGTTGTAATCGGAAACTTTACTGTCGAACATCGCAAAGCCATCATGATGCTTGCTGGTGATGGTGATGTATTTCATTCCTGCATCTTTCGCCATCTGCACCCATTCTTTGGGATTGAACTCAATAGGATTGAAGAACGCAGGCAATTTTTCATACGCTTTGATCGGAACGCGCTGATTGTTCATCACCCATTCGCCATCGCCCAACTGGCTATACACCCCCCAGTGAATGAAGAGTCCGAAACGTGCATCCTCAAACCACTCACGCGACTTCTTGTTTTCGGCAGTGGGTTCATATTTCCATGCTTGTTGGGCATAACCTGTGATACTTAACGTAATCAGTACTATTAAAGAAATGAGTAGGGTTGCCGGTTTTCTGTTGCCAGTTACCAGTAACGGGGAACCGGTAACTTTTCGGTTAGTTTCCTTCATGATGTTTTATTTAAATTGCGCTCTTTAAATGTAACCACTCCGTCATGAGATACGAAACCATTGGTAAAGAACTTTTTATCAACAATCGCAAAAGACTGGTAAAGGAATTGAAGCCCGGCTCTATTGCTGTGTTTAATTCCAATGACATTATGCCTACCAATGCCGATGGTGTAATGCCCTATAAGCAGAACAACGATCTTTTTTACCTGACTGGTGTAAACCAGGAAGAAAGTATGCTCGTGATTTGTCCTGGATTTCCTGACCCTAAATTCCGTGAGGTGCTATTTCTTCGTGAACCAAATGAGCATCTCGAAAAATGGGAAGGACATAAGCTCACCAAGCAGGAAGCACAGGAGATCTCAGGTATTGAAACTATTGTGTGGACGGCAGATTTCAATAAACTGTTTCATCATATGATGGTGATGGGAGGAGTAGATAATGTGTATTTGAACAGCAATGAACACTATCGTTCGGAAGTAGTGGTGCAAACCCGCGATGCACGTTTTGTGGATTGGTGCAAGGCGACTTATCCGTTGCATAGCTATGAGCGTGCTGCCAAAGTAATGTCAACGTTGCGAAGAGTGAAACAGAAGAAGGAGATTGAACTCATTCAGAAAGCGTGCGATATCACGGAGAAAGGCTTTCGCAGAGTGTTGAAATTCGTGAAGCCGGGAGTAACCGAATATCAGATCGAAGCAGAGTATGTGCATGAATTTATTAGCAATCAATCCAAAGGCTTTGCGTATCCTCCGATCATTGCATCGGGCGCGAACAACATTGTACTTCATTACCTGGACAACAGTCGCGAATGTAAGTCGGGAGATCTGATTTTGCTGGATGTGGCGGCAGAGTTTGCGAATTATAATTCAGATTTAACACGTACGATCCC
The DNA here is from genome assembly GCA_044228905.1 of Cyclobacteriaceae bacterium. GTDB lineage: Bacteria > Bacteroidota > Bacteroidia > Cytophagales > Cyclobacteriaceae > ELB16-189. The sequence continues at coordinate 7,653 of JBGATZ010000071.1, forward strand.
AGTGAGTGGTCGCTATTCAAAGAGACAGCGGGAAGTGTACGATGCCGTGTTGCGCATTCACAATGCTGCATTTAAAATGCTTCGTCCTTCAGTGGTTTATTTCGATTATCAGAAAGAGATTGAGAAATTAATGGAGATTGAGTTGTTGAAGCTGAAGCTTATCGACAAGACCGATATTAAAAATCAGAGCAAGGATAATCCCGCTTATCGCAAGTACTTCTATCACGGCACTTCCCACATGCTGGGGCTGGATGTGCATGACTTGGGTAACATGCATGAGAAAGTGCAGGTTGGTTCTGTATGGACGATTGAGCCTGGGATTTATATCAAAGAGGAAGGCTTTGGTGTTCGTATTGAGAACAACGTAGTGATTGAGAAAAGTAAAAACTTCGATCTGATGCGTAATATCCCGATTGAGGCAGAGGAGATTGAGGAGATTATGAATAGAAAGTAAACAGTGGGCAATAGGCAGTTGACAAAATGCATGGATAACCTGTTGTCAATTGTCAACTGATTTTGTCGAATAGAGTAAAAAGGAATAAAAATGAAGAAGAGAATATTAACCCTGATAGTCCTAATAACTGCAATCATTGCAGATGCACACGAGTTCTGGCTTCAGCCGAAAAAAGTATAAATACAAGATTGGTGAGGAGAGAGTGTGGACTTCATGGTAGGTGAAGGATTCACAGGAGAGTTTTGGGATTTGTCTGTACATAAAGTGGAGAAAGCGGAGATTCAGTTTGCAGGTGGATCAACTGATCTGACTAAACAAATAAAGCCAACAAAAGGAAAGAATCTTTCTTACAAATTTGTGAAAGAAGGAACTCACTTATTGACACTTCAAAGCAATGCTGCTTACATCGAGTTAGAAGGAGAGAAGTTCAATGAGTATCTGAAAAAAGACGGATTAGATAATATTCTTGAGCTTCGCACAAAAAACAATGAACTAAATAAACCTTCGAAGGAATTTTATCAGCGCTATGCAAAAGTACTGGTACAGTCAGGTGACAAAACAGATAATACATTTAATAAGCGTGTGAACTTTCCGGTAGAGATTGTTCCGATGAGTAATCCATATGCAATTAAATCAGGTGATTACCTGGAATGCCGGGTTTTCGTTCAGGGAAAGCCAAGTGCACACCAGTTAGTGAAAGTGTGGAATCATGTTGGTAACCGCGTATTCCTTCAGAACATCTATACCGAAGACGATGGAACAATCAAATTTCCAATCAGCAGCACAGGTCCATGGATGGTGAGTACGGTGAAGATGATTCCTTCCGATAAACCGGGAGCAGATTACAAAAGCATGTGGGCGAGTTTGGTTTTTGGTATTGAATAATCTTATAGATATGTCTGATAAAATTCATTCCGACAAAGCACCAGAACCATTAGGACTTTATCCTCATGCGCGTAAAGTGGGTAACCTACTTTTTCTATCCGGTGTTGGGCCTCGTAAGAAAGGTTCGAAAGACATTCCCGGAGTTACACTGGATAGTAATAAGAATATCATTGACTACAACATTGAAGAGCAATGTCATTCGGTTTTTGAGAATGTGAAGAACATTCTCGAAGCTTCGGGATCGAAATGGGAGAATCTGGTTGATGTGACGGTCTACTTAACGAACATGAAGAAAGACTTCCCAATCTATAATAAAATCTACGCAGAATATTTTAAGACGAATCAACCTTGCCGTACGACCGTGGAAGTGACAGCACTGCCTTCTCCAATTGCGATTGAGTTGAAGTGTATTGCTACAGTGGACTAAATCTAAAAGCAACCTGGTCTTCGATAAACTCAGACTGACAGGTTGCTTTTAAATGAATGGGATTACTTGTCGCTCTTATCCAACGGAGGAGGACCATCAGGAATTAATCCTTTATACACGTGATCTCCTTTGCGTTGTTTGAACTCAGCCTTAATTGCTTCAATCTTCTTTGGATCTTCCATGATGTCGGCCATGGTCATTGCCAATGTCTTTGAAGAATGCAACAATCCTTTGTGACCGATCGACATTCCACCACAGGCAACTACAGCCCATGAGTGCCACGGTGTGCCGATTGGTGCTGTAGCGGTGCTCAATCTTACAGTAGGAACTATCCAGCTTACATCACCTACATCAGTCGAACCACCACCACCTTCAGGAGAGGTTGTTTCCAATGGTTCAACCTTGCTATGCAATCCCACTTGTGGTTTGCCAGTGCTCTCCTGAATTTTCTTAGCAAAAGCAGTTTCTTCGTTGGTGTAAGTGATTGGTCCAAGAATTTCAAGATTCTTTTGAATGAGCTCTCCACCGGAACGATTAACCAATACTTCATAGATACCCGACACCAACGAAATTTTATAATCCACATTGGCCATGATGGCTGCACCTTCTGCCATCTTTTTAATTCTCTCATATACAGTTACCATTCCATCTCTGCTGCTATCTCGTACACGTACCCAAAGACGAGAATAATCAGGAACAACATTCACTACTTTACCGGCATCCTGAATGTGATAGTGTACTCTTACAGATGGTTTGATGTGTTCGCGCAACATATTGATGCCATGTGTATAAGCCTCCAATGCATCAGAAGCACTTCTTCCATTCCAGGGATCAGCGGCAGCATGTGCAGCTTGTCCGTTGAATTCAACAATAAAATCAACCATCGCTAAAGAGCTTTGTACAGATGCTTTTGTTTCCGGACCAGGGTGCCAGTCCATACACACATCCAGATCATTGAATAGTCCTGCGCGTGCCATCCATAATTTTCCAAAGAATTTTCTTCTCGGCAGGTGTACCAAAAAATTTAACTGTGCCTTTTAGTTTCCTTCAGCGATCAGTTCTTTGATTGCAATGGCCGCTCCAAGACTGGCTGTTCCAAATAAATTGTGACCGCAACCATGACCAGGTCTTCCTTCATGCACCGGATCTTTGGTAGGAACCGTTTTCTGTGATAAGCCTGGAAGCGCATCGAACTCACCAAGTATTCCAATAACCGGACTTCCGCTTCCATAGGTTGCAACAAAGGCAGTAGGCATTTCTCTACACCACGCTCTACTTTAAATCCGTTTGCTTCGGCATAATCGGAAAGTGTTTTAGATGACTGCGATTCGTTGAAGGCTGTTTCTTCGTAACTCCAGATTTTATCGCTGACCTCAATCAGTTCTTTGGAGTGCTTGTCTACCGATTGAATGATGGCCGTTTTATTGGCGGTGATTTTTGGCGCTGCCTTTTTCTGTGCCTGTACGAAGCAAAAAGTAAAAGCCAGCAATGTGAGAATGAATTTTGTTTTCACGATGCTTAAGGTTTAGGATGGTTCAATAAAAGAAAAAGCAACCAAAATCTGATTGCCTTTCATAGAATATTAGTTAAAGATTATGCATTAATCGCATCATAAACAATCACTCGTTCCCATAAGTGTGAATGATCTTTGATGAATTGCTGATGGATCGGATGATCCTGGTACGTTTTCTGATCTGCCTCGTTATCAAAAAACATGATTTCAGAAACGGCAAAGCTGTTATCCACCACTTCACGCTTCTCTGTGGAGGCAGGAATGCCAACATGAAGTTTTTTGATCTGTTCAATTTTTCCGAGTGATTTTACGCCTGCTACTAATTTATCGCGGTCCTCAACTGAAGAGGGATTCTTAAGCCAGAAGATGGCGTGGTGAACCAATACTTTCTTTTCTTTTTTTTCCATGGGAAATGCGTTTGCTGTTGCTCCCAAAGTTAATAAGGATGCGCTTGCAATGAATTTTCTGCGGCTGGATTTCATTTCGATGAGCTATTTGTTGATAAATAATTTATTCCAAGATAAGAACTATATCATAAAGACAGATCAGGATGGTGATCAGTGGCTTTTCTGTTATCTTACACTAACGTTTGCAATCGTCAATTTAACACTTAATTATGAAAAGATGGTCTTTTATATTCTTCCTTCTGACCAGTTTTAATTATTCCATCGGGCAGAGCATTTCTCCCGAATTACTCACCAAAAAGTGGAGTGCCTCCTGGCTGACTTCAGTTGACAGCAAGGAGGAATACGGAGTTTATCATTTCCGAAAAAAAATTGAATTGCAAAATAAGCCAGCGTCTTTTGTTGTTCATGTCTCCGGGGATAACCGTTACAAGCTGTATGTCAATGGAACACTGGTTTCGCTTGGCCCGGCCCGCAGCGACTTGTATCACTGGAACTTCGAAACAGTTGACATTGCACCTTATTTAAAGACAGGTGAAAATATCATTGCCTCAGTGGTATGGAATTTCGGAGCGGCCAGATCAATGTGTTTGATTTCCGCAAGAACAGGCTTTATCATCCAAGGTAACTCCATGGCAGAGGAGATTATCAATACTAATGCAACATGGAAATGCATTCGTAACGAAAGTTATTCTCCCGTTTCATCTCAACAAGTACACGGTTATTATGCGCTTGGCCCCAATGAACGAATTGATTTTAATAAATACCAGGAAGGGTGGGAGACAGCAGGCTTTGATGACTCGCAATGGCCAGTGGCTAAACCAATAGTAAACGGATTGCCCAAAGGGGCATTTGATTGGTTCAATTATTGGATGCTGGTTCCTGGTCCCCTTCCGCAAATGGAATTGATGCCTCAGCGGTTCCAATCTGTAAGAGAAGCGAAAGGAATTTCGCAGCCCAAAGATTTTCCAGCTTCCAGGTCACCAGTAACTATTCCAGCAAATACAAAGGCGGAATTGCTGATCGATCAGGGGCAACTCACCAATGCGTATCCACTACTGGAATTCAGTAATGGAAAAGATGCTTTAATTTCAATTCAATATGCGGAAGCGCTTTACGTCAACGAAGGAGGAAAAGATAACTGGCGTAGCCAGCACACAAAAGGAAATCGAAATGAGGTGACAGGTAAAAATTTTATTGGTGTAAGAGATGAACTCATCTCCAGTGGCAGGGCGAATCAAAAATTCAAATCACTGGATTGGAGAACCTTTCGGTATGTGAAGCTTTCGGTTGAAACAAAAAGTGAAGCACTCCGCATCCATGATCTGACCAGTGAATTCACTGGCTATCCTTTTCAGTTGAAGTCAAAATTTGATGCGAAGGATAATGAGCTACAAAAAATCCTTACAACGGGTTGGCATACTGCTCGCCTCTGTGCGATTGAAACGTATGTGGATTGCCCGTACTACGAGCAATTACAATACTTTGGTGATACACGCATTCAATGCATGATCACCTTATATAATACCAGCGATGACAGGCTGGTACGTAACGCGATCAGGCAAGGCGATCAGTCGCGCAAACCGGAAGGGATGACGCTTAGTCGTTATCCATCTTCGCTGGAGCAGCAGATTCCTCCTTTTGCGTTGTGGTGGATTGGAATGGTTCACGACTACTATCGTTATCGCAATGACCCCGACTTTGTAAAGAGTTTTCTACCCGGAACGCGGGAAGTTCTAAACTTCTTTAAATCATATCAACAGAACGACAGCCGCCTGAAGAATGCTCCTTACTGGGAATTTACAGATTGGTCGACAGGTAACGGATGGAAAGATGGTGTGCCACCCATAGGAGAGGATGGAAGTTCTTCCGTTCTTGACTTTCAATTATTGTATGCTTACCTCACCGCTGCTCACCTGGAGGAAGATCTGGGTTTAAAAGAGTTGGCTGCGCAGTATCGCAATGAAGCTGCTCAGCTGATGAAATCCATCAGAGAAAATTATTGGGTGGAAGATCGCAAACTTTTTGCTGATACAAAGGAAAAGAAATTTTTCTCGCAGCATGCCAATACCTTAGCGGTGTTAACATCAGCAGTGAATGAACAGCAAGCACAGGATGTTATGGTGCGGATACTATCCGATACCACGTTGACTCAGGCAACTATCTATTTTAAGTACTATGTCAATCAGGCATTGGTAAAAGCCGGTTTGGGTAATTCGTATCTCAGCCAACTTGGTATCTGGAAAGAAAATCTGAAAATGGGATTGACTACCTGGGCGGAGATGAGTGATGTAAACAGATCAAGATCAGATTGCCACGCGTGGGGCGCGAGCCCAAATATTGAGTTTTTCAGAATTGTATTGGGAATTGATTCGGATTCTCCTGGATTTCAGAAAATCAAGATTATTCCGCATTTGGGCGAATTAAAACAGGTTTCAGGGTCGATGCCACATCCGAATGGAGAAATTGCTGTAAATTATACTTCAGATAAAAAAGGAAAATGGCAGGCAGTCATAGCACTACCGCCAGGAACTTCAGGCGCTTTTGTGTGGAAGGAAAAATCATATGAACTGAAAGCAGGATTGAACGCACTTTCACTATAAATCTTATGAGAATTGTTTTGCTGTTTTGTTGTGTCTTTTGTTTTAGTACAAGTCATGCACAAAATCAGGTTGCCATCACCATGGATGACGTGCCTTTTCTTCAATGGCCTGCGTCAACCCCCATCAAGCAGTTAAGAGATGGCAATCAACAATTATTAAAAACAATTGAATTGAAAGAGGTTCCTGTGGCCATCTTTATTAACGAAGTGAGTCTGAATACCCCTGATAAAATTGCTATTCTTAAGCAATGGATCGATCATCCTATGGTTGCGTTAGGAAATCATTCGTACAGTCATAAGAATTTTGGAGCAGAAACACTCGCTAGTTTTGAATCGGAAGTTATGAAAGGGGAAGAGGTCACTCGGAAATTATCAAATGGAAAAAAAGGGCTGACCTATTTTCGTTTCCCTTTCAACGCAGTGGGAAAGGACAGTGCTTCGAGGTTTGCCATGGAACAACTGCTTACGCAGAAAGGATATATCAGTGTTCCGTTCACCATTGAAAGTTCAGATTACATGTTTAATGCATTATATATGGATGCGTTAGCAAAAGGAGATCAGGAGAAAGCAACGGAAATTGGTATCGCTTATATCCAGTTTACAGTCAAAGTATTTGATCACTTCGAGGAGCTTTCTACTACACGTTTTGGAAGAAACATGAA
>JBGATZ010000072.1:0-14396 GCA_044228905.1 Cyclobacteriaceae bacterium
TTTGTAGTAAGAAACAAGTTTAGTCCGAATACAAAAGAGGAGAAAGATGCTACAAGCGGTATTGGTTTGCAAAACGTAAAGCGAAGACTGGAACTTTTGTATCCTGGAAAATATTCACTGGATATTAATCAGGAGAAAGAGTGGTTTGAAATAAAATTAAAACTGGAAGGAGAATGATGAATTGCATAATTGTAGATGATGAACCATTGGCGAGGGAACTGATGGAGGACAATGTGAGCAAGGTTCCGTTTTTAAAGCTGGTTAAAACATGTACCAATGGTTTTGAAGCATTGGAGGTTTTACAAACAGAAACAGTGGACCTGATTTTTCTGGATATTCAGATGCCGGGTGTAACGGGTATTCAGTTTTTGCAAAGCATCAAAAAACCAGTGATGGTTATTTTTATCACAGCATATGAAAAGTATGCACTGGAGGGATTTAACCTGGATGTAGTTGATTATTTATTGAAGCCGGTTTCTTTTGATCGTTTCCTGAAAGCGGCCAATAAAGCAAACGAATTATTAGCCTTAAGATCTAAACCAGATGCTGCCCCGGGTGTTTCTACGGATTTCATTTTTGTTCATGCAGATTACAATCTGGTTAAGATCAATTTAACTGACATTACGCATATTGAAGGATTGAAAGACTACGTGAAAATTCATCTTACGTCTTCCACCCGACCAGTCATTACAAGGATGAGCATGAAATCGCTGGAAGAACTTTTGCCATCCAATCGTTTTATGCGCGTGCATAAATCATTTATCGTTTCATTGGAAAAGATTATTTCAATCCGAAAGGGAAGGATTAAGATTGGAACGGCTGAAGTGCCTTTGAGTGACAGTTATACCGAAAAGTTCTTCCAGGTAATTAAGACGCCAAGCACATAATTTATGCGGCTGTCTGATGCTCTTTAAACATTTTCAGCATAGATTCACGTACGCGCTCTTTGAGTGAGGTTACATCTTTCAGTTCGAGGCCTTCTGTAGTGATTTCTTCGCCAACTACAATTTTTATTTTGCCAGGCTGAATAAAAAACTTCCCGGGAGGCATCAGCCTGCCGGCTCCAATGACGATCACTGGCATAATGGGTTGTTGAGTTTCAATGGCGATTCGGAATGCTCCGTCATAGAAAGGTTGCAACAACTCCGAAGATCTGTTCTGTGTTCCTTCCGGAAAGATTAATACAGGAATATTCATTTCCAGTATTTTCTTTAAGTGTTCCATACTCTTTCTGCGGCTTTCGTTGCTGCTGCGATCAACAATGACGCTGGCTGCCTGTGCAATCCATCCAAAAACCGGGAGCTTTTTGAGTTCTTTTTTGGCCAACGGACTAAACTGACCTTTGATCATCATGGTGATTCCGGGAATGTCCAGAAATGAAGTGTGATTGCTGCAATAGATGTAGGCTTTATCGGATTTGATATTTTTTCGATTCAAAATCTGATAAGGGATGACGTTAAGTTTACTGAAAATCCATGACCATGCTTTCAGAAAGAAATAAGTGATCGATACGGCCCGAGGCCCAAACAGAGGAGGGAACAAGAAAAAAGGCAGGAAAAGGATCATGAAAAAACTGAAGACAAACAGTACCCATACTACATAGAGCTTCAGGAAGAGAGAACGGAGTATTTTCACGATTTGCAGAACTTTAAAAGCCTGCAAGTTCTTAAAGTTTTGCTAAGAATCCATCCCGAAACAGGATTGTTCTTAGTTCAAAGAAGTGAGATATTCTGTGAGCTCAACAATAGGCAACGGTTTGGTGAGCAGTTTTTTGACCTGTTTGTGCTTTTCTGCCCGTTCAATATCCACTGGATCCAGTGTGGAGGATACCATAATAATTCGTGTATTGTTTTTAACTCCTTCTTCTAGTCGGTCAAAGGCCTCTAAAAACGTGAACCCATCCATTTCCGGCATTTTGATATCCAGTAATACAATTACGCCTGCACAATTTTCATCCTTAGCATGTGCAGCAAGCCATTCCAGTGCTTCATTGCCATTGCTTGCCGGAGTTACATCGGTAATTCCAAACTTTGTTTTAAGCAGTTGCCTCGAAACCAGTTGGTCGATTTTGTTATCGTCTACAACTAAAAACCTTAACTTGTCTTTCATACTTCCAAAGGTAGTTGAAGTGTAAATTTAGTGCCCTTATGTAATTCTGATTCTACGTGAATAGAACCCTGAAGCTTTGTAGCTGTTTCCTGTGCGAGATATAATCCCAGCCCTGTTCCTTTGCTTGAATTCTGAACGTAGAACATTTCAAATACATTACCCAGGTGTTCTTTTTTGATACCGATGCCATTGTCAGCAACTTCCATCATCGCAGTGCGATTATCAAGATACGTTTTTATGTGAATGGTCATCTTCTCTTTGGTCTCATCGCAATATTTAATAGCATTCGATACCAGGTTGTTCAGGATAATTTCAAGCCGTAACTGATCAGATGGAATGGTTTCCAGTTTGAAGTCAGTAGTGATTTCAATATGACTCGCATTGGGCATGTGGCAATGCTGTTTGATAACCTGCTGAATGGTTTTGGAGAGACTCACAGGCTGTTTTACAATTTCCTTGCGTTTGTTTCTTGAGAAGTCGATGATCTCGCGGATGAATTCATCCTGTTTATCCAGTGATTCTTTCATCATGGTAAGGTACTCATGCAGAATTTTTGGATCGTCTTCGTATTTCGCAATTTCAATTAACCCTTTCAATGAAGTAAGTGGCGCACGCAGATCATGCGAAGCGCTGTAAACAAATTTGTCCAGTTCCGAATTAGTGTTGAGCAGAATCAGGTTTTGCTTTTTTAGTCTGCGGATCATCGTCACCGCATAGATTCCGGCAATTCCTTTGATCAATGCTACGATGAAGAGGTTGAAATAAAACAGGAGAGAATTAATTTCGCGAGCAGTAGCACCCAGGTTTTCAGAAAATTCTTTTTCCTTTACAGTAAGTGCAGCCGTGTTTTTGTTAATTCGCTGGGTAATATCAATGCGGATTTTATCTGTAAGTGTTTTGTTTAAGATGTGCGCATGAACTTCATTGGCAAGACGTACTTTTTCAGCGACTAGCCTATCTGCTTCCGTCCAGATTTGAATAGGCTGCTCCATAAAGGAAATAGAATGAAAGTGCCTGAACAACCAGATGATGTTGTCAAGGTCTTCTTCATGGTTACCACCAGCCAATAATACTTTCCTGATCACGGCATCATCGCCATCACGGGTTAGTTCTACCCGCGCAATACTGTCACTCAAAGGAATCTGGATATAATGATTAAACTCATTCCAGTAAATTTCATCTTTTGTATTCATGTAGGTGATGAGATTTCGCGCAGCATCTTTTTCACCTTTGCTGTATTGCGATTCACCATGAATGTATGCTCTGACGGCCGAGACCGTTTTCAACGTGAAGTAGTTGATGATCACCAGTAGCGTAGCGCTGATGAAAATGAACACGACAAAATGAATTACATTTCGTTGTGAGAGCTTGCTGAAGTTTATGTAGTTGCGAGGCATGGCACAAAGTACCGTGAACCGGAAGGAAACCACAAAGACGAAAAACACTTGTGTAAACACAAGTAAGGTTCCCGATCATTCTGACGTAGGAGTACGTAAGCGTCTATGCGTAGAGAGCCTCTTTTTGCTCAGCTACCTTATCACTTTCGATGTATTCATCGTAAGACATAAGCTTATCGATGAAGCCGTTTGGTGTAATTTCGATGATGCGATTAGCAACTGTTTGGGTAAACTCGTGATCGTGCGAGGTAAATAATACAGTGCCCGGGAAGTCTTTCAATGCATTGTTGAAAGCTGTGATGGATTCCAGGTCAAGGTGGTTGGTTGGTTCGTCAAGGATCAGAACGTTGGCACCTACCAGCATCATTCGCGAAACCATGCAACGCACCTTCTCTCCTCCGGAAAGTACACTGCACTTTTTGAACACTTCTTCGCCAGAGAAAAGCATTTTTCCAAGGAAGCCGCGCACGTACACTTCGTCTTTATTTTCTTCAGCAGCGAACTGTCTTAACCAGTCCACGAGGTTATCATCTGATTGGAAATACTTTTCGTTGTTTACAGGCAGGTAAGCCGTGGTGATAGTTTGGCCGAATTTAAACTCACCGGATGTTTGTTTCTGCTCACCGGCAAGAATCTGAAACAATGAAGTAACCGCTAAACTGTCTTTGCTTAGGAAGGCGATCTTATCTCCTTTGTTTACAAAGAAATCAAGGTTCTTAAAAAGCACATTGCCATTCAGTGAATAGCTTAGGTTTTCTACCTGAAGAATCTGATCACCGGCAGTTCTTTTCTGTTGATAGATGATTGCAGGATACTTTCTGGTGGAAGCCTGAATATCATCCACGTTAATTTTCTCCAATAATTTTCTACGACTGGTTGCCTGTCTGGATTTGGAAGCATTCGCGCTGAAGCGCATAATGAATTCCTGAAGTTCTTTCTTCTTCTCTTCTGCTTTTTTATTTGCGGAAGAGCGTTGCTGCAATGCCAGCTGGCTTGACTGGTACCAGAATGTATAATTTCCGGTGTACAGCTTTATTGCGTTGAAGTCAATGTCAACGATATGTGTACAAACGGTATCCAGAAAGTGACGATCGTGAGATACTACAATCACTGTGTTTTTGAATTCCAATAAAAAGTCTTCCAACCACGTGATGGTTTGCAGATCCAGGTCGTTGGTAGGTTCATCGAGGATCAGGATATCGGGGTTGCCGAAAATAGCCTGAGCCAAAAGCACACGCACTTTTAAATTACCACTTAGTTCTTTTACCAGTTTGTAATGATCTTCTTCGGTGATACCCAGACCACTGAGCAACGCAGCTGCATCGGATTGTGCATTCCAGCCATTCATTTCAGCGAACTCAGCTTCGAGCTCTGAAGCTTTGATCCCATCGGCTTCAGAGAAATCAGGTTTCTCGTAGATGGCATCTTTTTCCTTCATGGTTTTCCATAATTTGGCATGGCCCATCATCACGGTATCAATTACCGGCACTTCGTCAAATTCATAGTGATTCTGACGCAGAACGGCCATCCGTTTTCCCGGTTCGATGCTCACATTTCCTCGGGTAGGATCGATGTCTCCAGCCAGAATTTTAAGGAAAGTAGACTTTCCTGCACCGTTCGCTCCGATTACACCGTAGCAGTTGCCCCCGGTGAATTTGAGGTTGACCGAATCAAAAAGAACCCGTTTTCCAAACTGAAGGGATAGATTATTTGCTGCAATCATGAATTATCGTCCAATTAAGCCGCAAAGATAAGAAAATGAAGAGGTTGTGCCCAAGTCAAAATGAAAACCAACTCCTTATTTTCTGCATCGCTTTGCATGTGATATAATATTCTGTAACCCCAATCTAAGGAAGAAGATTCATCGCTGATCCTTCGATTAAATTCAACCGATTGAGTTCATATGCGGAAGATTATTTGTAGTCCGCTGATCACAAAACAGAAATAAAGTCGGTTCCGATTGATTTTATTTAATTACCTAAACTTTTGTGCCGTGATCAAACGATTTTATAGCAGCCTTCCGTCCGCCTGGTGGAAAGGTGTGTTCGTAGGAATGATTATTATCGTTCTTATTGTTTCAGTACTGGCAAGTCTGCTGCTTTCATTGGGAGTTCCGCTCGTCTTCAATCTCCTCGCTGGATTGATCCTTGGTATTGGATTAATTTATCTGTTTCTCCTGATCTATTCTCTAGGACAAAAGCTTTTGTCAAAATTGCCATTGCCTATTGTATTTATTTTTCTAACCGCTGTCACTTCGCTCTTTGCATTGAAGTCCATGCTGAGGTTACCCGATTTAGTTTATGGCATCTTTGTTTTTGTAGTAATTGTTCTGACGACTTTTTTCAGTGGAACAATTGCGCTGTTGAGGCAAACTTCAATCAATCAACTCTCCAGATTTCATAAGAGCTCAATCATTTCAGGCATGATTGTATCAGTCATTGTTCTTGGATTTTCCATCTATTGGTTAGCAGATGAAGGAGATCCGGATATTAATCGATGGGAGACGAGGCAAACGAAAGTAACGGATGCTATTATTCCATTGAGTGTGGAAGATCCATCTGCACCAGGAAAGTTTAAAGTGAATACACTTTTCTATGGAAGCGGAAAAAATAAACGAATCCCTGAGTTTGGTGAGCAAACAAATCTCATCACACCAACGGTTGATGCTACGCTTCTCTTGCCTGAGTGGAAGGATTTTAAGAAGAAAGCGCGCGAATGGTATTGGGGTTTTGGTGTAAAAGATTTTCCCATCAATGGCAGAGTGTGGTATCCGGAAGGTGATGGCCCATTTCCGTTGGTGTTGATCGTGCATGGTAATCATGGCATGGAGGATTATTCTGATCCAGGTTATGCTTATTTGGGCGAGTTGCTTGCCAGCAGAGGATTTATTCTGGTATCTGTTGACGAAAACTTTATAAACGGAACCTGGTCGGGTGATTTTGTCGGAAAAGAGATGCAAGTGAGAGGATGGTTATTGTTACAGCATTTGAAAGTATGGCGCGAATGGAATGAAAAGAAAGATCATACCTTTTATAAAAAGGCGGACCTGAATAATATCGCATTGATCGGACATTCGCGAGGGGGGGAAGCCATTGCCATCGCAGAGGCGTTCAACCATCTGCCATCCTATCCGGATCAGGCAGAGGTAAAATTTGATTTTCATTTCAATATCAAATCACTCATTTCTATTGCACCAACCGATAGACGATACACCAGGCGAATGAATTTGAAAAACATTAGCTATCTCACATTACAGGGAGGATTGGATAGTGATGAACCCAGTTTCTTCGGAATGCGACAAGCTGAACGGATTTCGTACACTGATACAGTTTATTACTTTAAAGCCGGTGTGTACACTCCTGGTGGAAATCACGGCCAATTTAATTCTTCGTGGAAAACAGATTCAGGTCCGCCTTTCAGCTGGTTCCTCAATACAAAGCCATTGATTGCTGAGAAAGATCAGCAGCAGATGGCAAAAGTATATATCTCAGGTTTCCTGGAAAACACACTTCGCAGAAGGAAGGAGTATCTGTCAATGTTTACCCATTGGGCTTACGCGAAGAAGTGGCTGCCTGACCTTCCGTATCTCAACCGCTTTGAAGATAATCGTACAACAATAATTGCTAGCTACGAAGAAGACATTGATCTCATAACAGCGTCTGATTCAACAGCGTTGATTTCAGCCAACGGACTTTCTGTCTGAGAAAGCAAATTATTTTACCGTGATGGAAAAGACAAACAGGGAAACAGTGCCAGTCTCTTGGGTTGGAAGAATGAAAGTAAGGATACTTCTTTTTATTCGATTAATCTGAACAGGACAATCAGGTTGTCAGCGGGTGATCTGATCACTCTTTCGTTTAGTGCTGGTGATCCATCTGATCTGAAGAAATCAACCGATGAAAAGGAGAAGAAAGAGGACGACACAACAAAAGAAACACCACCTGATTTGTCCATTGTATTGATTGATTCACTAGGTGTAAAAAGTTTTGTTGCGTTAAGTGAGCTGATTGATGTTTTGCCCGCTGGAAAATTCAGTATTTAGAAAATCAAAAGTTTATCGGAAGAATCGTATGGCAGTGAATGGGAGCTCACACTGGGAGATTATCAATTACCAGTATCGAAGTTTGTATCAAAAAATCCTTCACTGAATGTTTCAGCATTAAAAAGAATTGAATTCCGGTTTGATCGTTCTCCTTCCGGAGTGATCATTCTTGGATAAGATTGGATACCGAAGGAAATAAACTAAATAGTGAGTACGTGATTGTTCAACCGCGGAAGCACTTTGTATTTATCAGGAGTAAGACAAAATCCGATGTCATCGTGTACATCGAGATGGCTTAATCTTCTTACATGTGAAGAGTTTGCCAGGAACTTCACCATATCCTCTTTTGCCAGATTGTAAAGATGCTGCGCTGCGATGGGTGCATCACAATCCGGCTCGATATAGTCCTTTAATTTTTCCACCAATGCTCCGGCAAACAATGTATCTTCCAGGTTCACTTTGCCTTTCCATCCCGCGCATACGATCAGAATATTGCTGCCATTTAAAAGAAGATGTCGCGCTACTGCAGATAAATTCAGGAATGATCCGATGATTACTTCTTTCGCGCCTTTTGATTTTTCAATAGCTACTGTTCCGTTTGTGGTAGTGAACGCTACGTTCTTTCCTCTTACGGATTCATCCATATATTCGTATGGAGAGTTGCCACGGTCAAAGCCTGCTACTTTTTTTCCATCACGCTCACCCGAAGTAATGTATCCCTGCTTTTTCATAGCCAGGCAATTTTCCAGATTGGAGAAAGGAGTGATGGTTTCAGCACCATGAGCAAAGGCGGTGACCATGCAGGAAGTAGCCCGAAGGATATCTACTACTACGATTGTGCGCCCCTCTACCTTGTAAAGGTGCATCAGATCAGGACTGAGGCAAACATCAATTGTTTTCATATTGTGTTCTGTGTTGGACTAAAGTCCGTTAAAATCGTCCTCTTATTGCCACGGGCTTAAGCCCGTGGCAATATTTAGCAGCACTAAAGGGGCTTTAGCCCAAATCTTCAAAATTGTATTTTCGAATGAATTCGTCATACTCTTCTGAAAATGATTTCTTTTTATGGTGCTCTTCTTGGTTTGAAATATACTTTCTTACTGCATCTAGCTGCGACTCGCTAACAGAGACAGCAAAATATTCATCCTGCCACTCGAATTTTTCAGAGCTCAACTTGTTCTTATTTATCCAAAATGAGGATTCTCCCTTAAGAAGCTGAATGTTCTTTGATATCGTTTGCTCACTACCTAGAGAAATAAGACAGTGTACGTGATCGTAGTATCCGTTTATGCAGTCAATAAAAATGTCCTTTGATTTTGCATTTTGTGAGATATGATCAAATACGAATTGCCTGTTTTCCTGCGTTAGCAATGGTCTCCGTTCTTTAGTAGACCAGACAGCATGAATCCAGACTCGTAGGTATGGCATAATTTATTAAACAACTAAATCAATGGTAGTTTGCTCACCTGCGCTTTCAATGCTTTCCCTCTTACATCAATAAATATCTCTGATCCAGGATTTGCATTCTCAGTTGTTACATACCCAAGACCAATTCCAATACTTAATAATGGAGACATAGTTCCCGAAGTTACTTTGCCAATCACATTGCCAGCAGCATCTTTGACTTGATAGTCGTGACGGGGAATACCCTTATCGATCATTTTAAATCCGACCAGTTTTTTCTTTACACCTTCTTCTTTCTGCTTTTTAAGTGCGGCAGAGTTGGTAAATTCTTTAGTGAATTTGGTGATCCAGCCTAATCCGCCTTCAATTGGAGAAGTGGTATCATCAATGTCATTTCCGTAAAGGCAGAATCCCATCTCCAGGCGAAGTTTATCTCTGGCCCCTAAGCCAATCGGTGTGATGTTTTCTTCTTTTCCCGCTTCGAATAATGCATTCCACACCTTCTCAGCAGAATTTTTATTTACATAAATCTCAAACCCACCTGCACCGGTATAGCCGGTATTGCTAATCACCACATCAGCTACACCTGCAAACTCACCAATAGTGAAGTTGTAATATTTAATGACTGATAGATCGGTCTTCGTTAATTTTTGAACTACGCCTGCGGCCTTCGGACCTTGTACGGCAAAAAGACAGATATCATCTGAAATGTTTTTCATCACCGCACCCTTGATGTTGAACTTTGAAATCCAGTTCCAGTCCTTCTCGATGTTGGATGCGTTCACTACCACGAGATAATCATTGTCTTTTACTTTGTAAACCAGAAGATCGTCTACGATACCGCCATTTTCATTTGGCAAACAGGAATATTGCGCCTGGCCATCCACGAGCTTGCTGGCATCGTTACTTGTTACGCGCTGAATTAAATCCAATGCATTTGGGCCTTCAATTTTAAACTCACCCATGTGAGAAACATCAAATACGCCCACGCCATTTCGTACAGTCATGTGCTCTTCGATATCAGAAGAGTAGCGAACCGGCATATTGTAACCTGCGAAAGGCACCATTTTGGCACCCAGTTTTTCGTGAAGGTCATTGAGAGCAACTTTCTTTAAGTCCATAGTTTTTTTAGAAGGTGCGCAAAAATAACAAGAGATTCTTGGGAAGCCTAATCTGTAGTGGGAGTCAATAATTTGCGATTGTTGTCTGTAAATTGACGATATGCTTTTTCAGATAAGAGTTCTCTGAGCCTGTCCAGCGCAGTAGCAGTATATTCGTCAAAACCAAGTCGCGCTGATTCAAGGCAATATGCCTTGGTAATTTTTATCGAGTTGGGATGCCGTTGTATCGCATTCACAAGAATATTGTAAGCCTTTAGTTTTTCTTTACTCCTGGCTTTGAAATAGCTTGCCGAAGCAATAATGGCATCATCAAAAAACAAATTGGCAGATGAAAGCCGATTGAAATCTTTATTCGCTGTTGCGGTGTCTCCCTTAGAGAGCGTAATCAATGTAGAGTAATATAATTTTTCCGTTTTATGCCAACCCTTAAAGTCGGTAGTGCTGATCTGCTGACTCAGCGTATTGAAGTCTCCCAATTGAGTGAGGAGCAGCAATTCAAAATAGTGTATATCTTCATTCGTTCTTGGATCGCTGAATCTTATCCCCTTTAGTTTGGTGAATATCTTTATAGCTGAAGCGACCTCATCCTGAGCGTAAAGTTTTTTACTGAAGTCAAGAATAGCTCTGGCTTTATAGTCGCTGTTCTGGATTGTATTTAATACACGAACAAATTGCAGCGTGTCTTCCGGATGGATACGGTAACGGGTGTAAGCATATTTATCCGCATCGTTAAACTGAGTCATCAATGCAGGAGGGGACGCCAATACGCGGATCATTTTGTTGCTCAGCGCAGCCTGGATCGAATCTCCTGTTCTTCTTAAACTATCCCAGAGAACAATCGATGGACTGATGTCTCCTGCTTCGGCCGTGGCAATGGCCATCGTATATAAAGATTGATTGTAATTTTGATTTATCGAATAGCTTACAAACGGAATGGCAACTTTTGGTTCTGCCTGTTCGAGCGACCATAGTCCCAGTATGTTATTGTATTTTCCAGGATTACTGCTGTAGAAGATCACTTTTTCCAGTTGTTCAAAAGCTCTGCTGACCTGGCCATCTGCGTAAAGCGCAAGTGAAGAAGCAAACAAAACGGCTTCACTGAAGCCTGCGTTGGATTTACGTTCACCAATTTGAATGACTTTCGAAATAAATGACGAGTCGATTTCCCCCAGGTGATTGATGATGTAGTTGCTGATCAAAGTAGCAGAGAACAGATTGAGTGTTGTGTCTTTGTCGAGGTCTATATTCAGGTTAATTTTTTCGCCTTTCTTATTGGCGAATGCCATTGCATTTGCCTGAACGCCCTCTTGTGTGGAGCCCAGCATGGAGTAAAGCGAGTCTGCACTGATCTTAAAATTATGCTTTGCAGACAATCCAATCACATTTGTCTTCGCGGCATTGCTTGACAAGGAAGAGGATTGTGCTTTTTGAAAAGAAAAGAGTGCAGAGTCCAGCAGGTTTAGTTTTAAAAAAGTAAGACCCATTGTGTTTTGAATGGGGCCGTTGTCAGGCACTAACCTGTTTGCTTCCTGTAATACCAGCAATGCACCTAACCAGTCTCCTTCGCGTTGATAGGTTTGCGCGTAATTCAAAAATGACATCGCAGTGGGACGCCTGTCAGAAGCACGTTTATAAAAGATGCGCGCTTTGTCATTATTCAAGCGTCCACCTTCAATATTTGCGGTAACGTAGTTCGAATGATGGTTGAGAAAACCATAGGTTCCGGCCTGCTCATAAAAACCCTGAGCGAGTTTGTTGTTGCCTAAGGTACGGTATAGGTCACCACCTGCATTGTAATAGGTAGCAATGATATCTTTGAACGGAACCTGCCACGTATTGTAGAATAGAAATGCCATGGTGGCAATCAATCCTCCAAAACGAAATGTAAAATAAGGCATGCGTGCCGGCTTGTAGAGCACTTTGAACACGGGAAGATTATTTCCCAGGAGATCAAAGAAGTTTGCTATGATATATGTGAAAAAGATTATGCCGTAGCCCAGATGGCAAAAGATGATCAGGCTATTGATACTTTCTAATCCTGGATCATTGGCATTAGCAATCAGGTAGCCGATTGTTCCGAAAGCAATAGCCCCGAGACTTAAAAAGAAATAGATACCAAATGGCTCCGCATCGATAATTCCTTCAAACTGTGGCTGACGCTGTCGATATCCCCAGATTCCCAGTATTCCAGATACAGTGAGCAACAGGAAGAAGTTGATATAAATAAAGTCCCAATGAATGAAATTGAATTTGTGGGCGTAGGCTAGCGCCATGTTGGCAAAGTAAATGACGGTGACGATCAGAAAGTGATTCAGGCTTTTGGATGGCCTCATGCCTGAGCTGATGGTAGTAATAAAAGCAGCAAGAATTTCGTGTGAAACGGTAACGATGAATATAATCGTCAACAGCAACGCAGGACCGACTGCAGTGACTGAGAGATGTAAAAATGGCTTGGAAACTCCGGAAAAGAAAAAAATCATTAATCCTAAACAGAATGTAAGAGCAGTGAAAATGAATAACCTGTTAAGAAATGAAACAGAAGTCCGGATGGCATTGAGGTAATAGGTGACAGGCACATATGCCAATAAAATTCCAATCGTAAAAATTTTATCCGTTCGTCCGAATACCTGAATGATTTCAAGACGGAGTGAAGCGATGAACAAGATAAAAATACCAGCCCCCACAAAATACCAGAAGCGACTGAGCGCAGTAATGATAGACAGCGTCATGATCATCACCAACGCCATCAACGATACTAAAAGGTAAGAGGCAAATATGTTGGGGGTTAAATCATTGCCAAGGAGTCGTTCAAAAATTAAATAGTTGTCTGCGTGAACGGTAAGATCGAAAGGACCAAGTTGGAAAGTTTGGGCCGGAACTTCATTTAATTCCTGTTCTTCCACATATTGCCAGGTAATTGCTGGAGCAGGTGCTTTGAAATACGAAATCCAAAGGAAGATCAGAGAGAAGGCAAAAGCAACGGCTGCGATCCAGAAGATGCGTTGATAAACTTTAGGCCAGTCTTTCCAGAATTGAATAGTGTACATTCAGTCAATCGTTAACGGATAAAGGGGTTTCAGCAAAATAAAGATTTCAAATTATCAGAGACACCGTTCACTAATAACGCTTAACTATTCTAATACTTTTGGAACGCGGAAATAATCTTCGTCTTTTTTAGGAGCATTTTTCAATGCGCGCTCATGACTCAGATGAGGCTTTACTTCGTCTTCACGCAGTGCATTCACCTCATGACTCATCGTGGTGAGAGGCTCAACACCATCAGTATTTACTTCATTGAGCTTTTCTACGAAGGCAACAATGTTGTTCATGTCCTTCAGAATTTTGTCAGTATCGCTTTCATTAATATCCAGACGAGACAGGTGAGCGATTTTATTCAGTGTGTCTTTATCAATTTTCATTTTTCAGTTCGTTATCGATGATGGCAAAAACCAATTCTTTTAATTCATCAGTTTGAGCAATCGTCATTCCTGTGGTTTCAATAGGCTCATGGAAGATGACTTTCACTTTCCCGGCATGTAGTTGGTTTTCAGGATCGGGCAAAATTATCCAATTAAAAGGAATGGTGACAGGCACAATAGGGATTTGTTTTTCGATGGCAACGCGAAAGGCACCGTCTTTGAAGAGACTCATTTGTGGAGGTCGCTTAGCAATCATTCCACCCTCTGCAAAAATCACTAGACTTTTGCCCTGATCCACAGCTTCCAGTGATTGTTTCAGCGAATTGACTTTGCTTTTCAGGCTGGCACGATTGACGGTAATGTGCAAACGGCTATACATCCATCCGAAAAGGGGAACTTTGGCGATGCTGCTCTTTCCTACAAAGATGGTATTGATCGGATTAAGACCCATCGTTGGGATGTCGAGATAGGAAAAGTGGTTCGGGGAAAAAACGTATTGACGTTTGGGATCGAGTTTACCGCGGATCTCAACCTGTGTGGGCAGAAATACAAAGAAAAACATAAGACGCGCCCAGACCCGGTTGATGATTCCAGTCAAACGAAACTGTCCGGGCAAGAAAATAGGAATCAATAGAAATGGAAGTAACAGAAGAAAGAGGATGATGAAGACTGAAAAGCCATAGATGGTGTGAATGGCCCGGAGAATTTTCATGATCGCAAGTTAAAATGCACCTCTTTTATGGGCAAGATACCACAAAAAGAAAACTCATCCTGCTTATGCAGGATGAGTTTTGTCAGGAGTTAACATTGTTGCTAATCTGCTTTTTGCTTGTTGGTGCTGCTTTGTTTGGGAACAAGAATCAATTGCGTTTGGCGGCCATCAATATATTTGAACCCGGTTTCA